>CBDUZK010000027.1:0-17570 GCA_965371675.1 uncultured bacterium
GCCACTTCCGCAGCACGAGTTCGAGGTTGAAGGACAGGTCGAACCCGGCCCGGGTCCGGAACAGCCCGGCCAGCTCCCGCGCGTACCACCGGAACTGGTTCAGCAGGACGGTCGGCAGGGCCGCGCCCTGCAGTATCGGGTCAATCACTTGCCGCATCAGCAGGTCAGCCTGCGCGGGCTCCATGCCGTAGAGAAACAACGGCTCGTCCTCGTTTCGGATTGTCTCCAGCAGTGCCCTGGTCTCCTTCTCCAGGTGCAGCGGCTTCATCACAAGGTCCACTTCAGTCTCCTTTCGGGCCATCTTCTCCGGCCCGTTTGCTGATTGTGTCTCATCAGTTACATCCCGATAACCGCAGAAGTGTGAAAATAATCTCGGAAATGCCGCAGAATGCGGCGAAAGTAACGGTAGTTCCTGCCCCATGGGGCGGCCCCACCGTTGCCCCCCGGGTCCTATGGGGGCTCCTTTGCGGGTTTCTTATTCGGGTCCTTTGACAAGCCCTTTGTCGAGCCCTTTGCCAGGGTCTTTGTCGGAACCTTTGTCGAGTTCTTTGCCGGGGTTTTTGTCAGGCCCTTTGTCGAGCCCTTTGTCGAGCTCTATGCCAGGGCATTTGTCGCGCCCTTTGTCAGGGTCTTTGACAGGCTCTTTGTGTCATCCTCTGCCAGGCAATAACCCGGGTCCTCTGCCGGGTGATATGGCCGGCGATTTGAGATTCTGGATTCTAGATTTCAGATTGACTGGAAGTGCGAATTCCGAATGGCGAATTGCGGACCCACGGCTGACCGCGGACTGCTGTTACTTGGACTTCTGCTCGAACTTCTCGACCAACTGCTTCGTCTGCGCCTCCGACATCCCGGCCTTCACGCAAAGCTCAATGAACCGCACCGCCGCTCCCTCTCCCCTCGCGGGAGAGGGCGGGGGTGAGGGGGATTCCGAGGACTGGGAAGAGGGGGAATCGCCCTGAGCCTTCATCGCGCGGTAGCACGTACGCAGGCCGACCAGACACTGCCTCGGCCCATCCGCAATCCCCATCTCAATGAACATCCCCAACGCCTGCACGAAGTACCCAATCGCCTGCTCGTACTCGCCCTTCCGCACGTACGTATTCCCGATATTGGCGAGGTCCTGCGCCTCGCCCTGCCGGTCCCCAATGTCGTCGCCGTAGGACTCGCGGCAGGAAACCAGGACCTTGTCCTTACGCTTCGCTTTCTTCCTGCGTATCCACATGAAGAACCGCTGCGGTAGCTTGAGCAAGTACGCGACCACGCCGGCAATCACAGCGGCAACAGCGATCCTCAACAACCAGACCGGCGTGCTGGGCTCTGTCCCGTCCCCAGCCTGCCCGACAACAACCAGCAGCAAGCTATGTACAATCATGAGCCCGTTCACAACCCCGCAGACTACGACAACCCGACGCCTGTGTCAAGCGGCAAAGTTGACCGGCGGAAGGGGTCAAGGATTCAAGGGTCCGAGGGTTCAGTGGTCCGGGCGATTGGGGATTCCAGAGTCTTGATTGGAAGTGCGAATTCCGAATGGCGAAGGACGAATTCAGACCTCCCGCGCCCGCAGCAGATTTGACATCCTGTTTCCCTGCGTCATGCTCACTACATGAGGCACTGCGGATTCCTGCTCGTCCTTCCCCTGCTCTGCATCCTGCTCGTTCTTTCCTGCGCCTGGCCCGACACCACGGTCCCGATAGCTGAACTCCTTGACGCCCCGACCGTGCTCGACCGCGACGGCCGCACTCTCCTCCTCTACGCCTCCCTCTCGCGCAACTTCATGCCCGGTGAAGCCCCACCCGACGGCAGCGGCCTCGTGGTACACGTCAAAGTCTGGTCCGAGGACAGCCTGCCCACCAACGTCGACCTCACCACCGACCGGGTCTGGGTCATCCGCCGCTCGGCCCGCGCGGTCTGGGAAGCCGAGGCCCGGCTATACACGCCCGCCCCCCATGGCTTCCTCTGCGCCACGGCCGCAACCGAGGGGCCAAAGTGGGACATCGGCCTGCTCTGCGACGTCGTGATGCGACTCGTCGACACCGACGGCCGCACCTGGCTCTTCCGCGCCCCGGACGTGGAAATCGAGATGATCTGGTAGCGCCGGCGATGCCCCTTCCCGATAGCGGAATCCGGTCCGGCCGCGATTGTAGATTCCAGATTGGCGATTGGAGATTGATTGGAAGTGCGAATGCCGAATGGCGAATTGAGGAAAGGGAGCAGGAGGGACGTCCGGGTCTAGTTCCTCCATCCTCACTCCTCTATCTTCAATCCTCCGCCCGCATCCGTGGTTGTCACTCCGCTCCGCCTCCGCAATTTGCCTTCTGGGGATCAATGCGCTATTTCTGTTGAAGATTCTGTAGTCTCACATGGTGGCCGAATGCGATCTGGCTAGGCCTGGAAAGGCCTTGCCGTCTGTACGTTTCTGGAATGCTGCCCCAAATGCGAACATTTCGCGTGTAACATCACCCGACATGCGAAACGTCACCCAAAACCCACCCTAACGCCCGTAGAATCAAGGAGAAAGCCAACATGGCTTCAACAGAAATAGCGCATTCATCCCCCTTCTGCATTCTGATATTTGACTTCTCCTCTTCTCTCCTCATTCCTTTCCTTGACTACTCGGCCCGCCGGGATATGATTCCCGTCCATGTTCACAGTATCCGTGCCCTGCGTTGCCCCGGCCACATAGAATCGACGTGACCACCGACCGCCGTCTCCCGCCCCTGAACAGCGGGGACCTGTGCATCGACCCGCCCATCATCCAGGGCGGCATGGGGGTCCGGGTGTCCGCGTCGAGCCTTGCGTCCGCGGTCTCGAACGAGGGCGCGCTCGGAGTCGTGGCATCGGTCGGCCTGGGCGGAGAGATGGCCGACAAGACGCTCGACTATGTCACCCATTCGGAAATCGGCCTCCGGGACATAGTCCGGGAGACGAAGAAGCTCACGTCAAACCCGATTGGCGTGAACATCATGTGCGCCCTGAATAATTACGACAGCCTGGTGCGCGTCTCGGTCGAGGAAGGTATCGACGCCATCATCTCCGGGGCCGGTCTCCCGATGAGGCTACCCGCGATGGTCGGCGACAGCCCGGTGAAGCTGATTCCGATTGTCTCTTCCGGCCGGGCGGCCAACGTGGTGTGCAAGACCTGGCTCCGGCGCTACAACCGGCTGCCGGACGCGTTCGTGGTCGAGGGCCCGCTCGCCGGCGGGCACCTCGGCTTCTCGCTCGACCAGCTCGCGGACCTGGATTCGTACCGGCTGGAGAAGCTCGTTGTGGACGTGATTGAAGTGACGCACACCTACACGGAAGCCAATAGCACGCAGATACCGGTCATCGCCGCGGGCGGGATCTTCGACGGCAAGGACATCGTCCGGTTCCTGGGCCTGGGGGCCGCGGGGGTCCAGATGGCGACCCGGTTCGTCTGCACGCACGAGTGCGATGCCGGGGACGCCTATAAACAGACCTATCTCGATTGCACTGGACCGGAAGACATCGTCGTAATCGACAGTCCGGTCGGGTTGCCGGCCCGCGTGGTCAGGAACAGGTTCGTCCAGGATATCATCGACGGCAAACAGGCTTCCTTCATCTGCAACCACCAGTGTCTGGCCACGTGCAACTCCAAAACGGCCAGCTACTGCATCGCCGAGGCCCTGGTCGCGAGCTATCGCGGCCATATGGAAGAAGGCTACGCGATGTGCGGCAGCAACGCGTGGCGCATCGACAAGATCGTATCGGTCAAGGAACTGATTGACGAGCTGGTCGAAGAAGCCACCGTTGCTCTCAACCGGTCCTGAACCCGACCCGCAACCCGAAATCCCGGCACAGGAGGCCCTTTCCTCTTGACTGATTAGAGCCCGAAGCTAATATATTCGATTATGCCTAAGATAACCCCGTTCCATGCCAAGCACCTGGCGCACAATGGTCGGATGGTCGACTTCGCGGGGTACGACATGCCGGTCCGGTTCACCGGAATCATCCCGGAGCACAAGCGGGTCCGAACCACTGTCGGCGTGTTCGACGTGGCCCACATGGGCCGGATCGAGGTGCGCGGGCCGCAGGCGGAGAAGTGGCTCAACCGCATGACTACCAACGACGTATCCGCGCTCGCGGTGAACCAGGCCCAGTATTCTGTCCTGTGCTACCCGGACGCGGGCATCGTCGACGACCTGGTGGTGTACCGGCTCGAAGACCATTACCTGCTGGTGGTGAACGGCGCGAACAACGCGAAGGACACCGCCTGGCTCCGCCAGCACACAGGCCCGGGCGCGGAGATGACGAACGTCACCGAGCAGATGGCCCAGCTCGCAATCCAGGGCCCGAAAGCCGAAGCCGTAGTACAGCAGGTGTGCTCAATCGACGTGTCCCCGATTGGCTTCTACTGGGCCGCACCCGGTGAGATTGCCGGCAGCATCGGCCTCATCTCCCGCACCGGGTACACGGGCGAGGACGGGTTCGAGTTGTACTTCCCGGCCGAGGACGCGGAGAGAGTGTGGGACGCTGTATTCGAAGCCGGCAAGCCGCACGACATCGAGCCAATCGGCCTGGGCGCGCGCGACACCCTGCGCATGGAAATGAAGTACGCCCTGTACGGCAACGACATCGACCAGTCCACCAACCCGCTCGAAGCCGGGCTCGGGTTCGTGGTCAAACTCGACAAGCCGGACGGGTTCGTCGGTTCCGACGCGCTGCTGAGAGTGAAAGCGGACAAACCGAAGCGGCGCCTGGTATGCCTGCAGATGCGGGAACGCGGCATCCCGCGGCCGAAGTACGACGTGTTCGACGGCCGGGATAAAGTCGGCCGGGTAACCAGCGGCACGATGTCGCCTTCGCTCGACGTCGGCATCGCGCTCGCCTACGTCAAGCGCGGACATACGAAGTCGGGCACGGTTCTGCGGGTCGGCATCCGCGGCACCAGGACCGAGGCCGAAATCGTCAAGCCGCCGTTCTACCGGCAGGGCAGCAGGAAGTAAGGAGAATCAATGTCTGACCAGAAGTACAACATCCCGGAAGACCTGAAGTACACAAAGACACACGAATGGGTCCGGGTCGAAGGCGACGTTGCGGTCATCGGCGTGACCGACTTCGCCCAGCAGGAACTGTCCGACATCGTCTACGTCGACGTGACCGCGGTCGGGCAGTCCGTGAAGCGCGATGACCCGATCGGCACCATCGAAACAGTCAAGGCGGTGACCGACCTGTACGCGCCGTTCTCCGGCGAGGTGACGGAAGCGAACGAGTCGCTCAAGGACAAGGCCGAGCAGTGCAACAAGGACCCGTACGGTGCCGGCTGGATTGCGAAGCTCAAGCCGGCCGACCCGGCCGAGCTGGACCAGTTGCTCGATGCCGCGGCCTACGCCGACCTGGTGGCGAAGTCGGAACACCATTAGACAAATGACGAGTGGCGAACGTCGAGTGACGAACAGTGAATCCCCTGACCTGAATTCGGCATTCGGCATTCGCAATTCGTAACTCCCTGATGCGTTTCACTCCGCATACGCCCGAAGACCGGTACCTGATGCTGGAGCGCATCGGCGTGGCGAACGTCGAGGACCTGTTCTCCGGCATCCCGGACGACATCCGGCTCAAGCGTGACCTCGACCTGCCCCGGCCCGCATCCGAGCCGGAAGTCCTGCGCCTGCTCCGCGAGCGTGCGCAACAGAACGCGAACGGGCTGACCTGTTTCGCGGGCGCGGGCGCGTACGACCACTACTCACCCGCCATCGTCGACCAGGTCATCTCCCGGCCCGAGTTCTACACCGCCTACACCCCGTACCAGGCCGAAGTATCACAGGGCACGCTCCAGTCCATCTACGAGTTCCAGTCCCTGGTCTGCCGCCTGTTCGACATGGAAGTGGCCAACGCCTCGATGTACGACGCCGGGTCCGCGCTCGCCGAGACCACCCACATGGCGCGCGACATCACCCGGCGCCACAAAGTCCTGGTTTCCGCCGGTGTCAATCCGGCGCACGTGGACGTCATCCGCACCTACGCCCACGGCCTGGACGTACCGATTGAACCGGTGGGCCTGGCCGGCGGCGTCACCGACCTCGCCGCGCTTGCGACCGCGCTCGACGATACGGTCGCCGCGGTCGTAGTCCAGCACCCGAACCTGTACGGCAGTATCGAAGACATGACCGCGATTGCGGAGCTGTGCCACGCTGCGGGAGCGCTGCTCATCGCCGCCGTTGACCCGGTTTCCCTCGGCGTCCTCGCCCCACCCGGCGCGTACGGGGCCGACATCGCGGTCGCCGAAGGCCAGTCACTCGGCATCCCGCTCAGTTTCGGCGGCCCGTACCTCGGGCTGCTGGCAACCCGGAAGAAGTACGTCCGCAACCTGCCCGGCCGGCTCTCCGGTCGCACCACGGACGTGGACGGAAAGACCGGGTACGTACTCGCGCTCCAGACCCGGGAGCAACACATCCGCCGCGACCGCGCCACGTCCAACATCTGCACCAACCAGGCCCTGGTCGCGCTCGCGGCCACGGTCTGGCTCACCTGGTTCGGCCGCACCGGGCTCAAGGAACTGGCAAACCAGTGCCTGGCCAAAGCCCGGTATCTCGCGGACCGGATTGGTGAGATCAAGGGCTTCCGAATCGAGAACGAACGACCCTTCTTCAAGGAGTTCACTGTCCGGACGCCGGTGCCCGCTGCCGAGCTGGTCGCGCGCGGAATCGAACACGGGATCCTGGCCGGCGTCGATCTGGGCCGGCTGCTGAATGAGTCGGCCGGGAACCAACTGCTGGTCGCGGTCACCGAACAGCGCACCCGGGTCGAACTCGACCGATACGTGCAGTTCCTGACCGACGAATTCGGAGGCAGCTGATGGAATGCAAGAAACAGGAGAACCTGGCCCGCTGCACCTGCACCTACGAACCGTGCCCGCGCAAGGGCATCTGCTGCGAATGCATCGCCTACCACCAGGCGCTCGGCGAACTGCCCGGCTGTCTGTTCCCGCCCGAAGTCGAACGCACTTTTGACCGCACGATTGAGCGGTACGTCGCCTGCCACCGCAAATGAGCGAACCGACCGTATTCGACCTGTCGCGGGCCGGACGCCGGGCCTGGTCTCTGCCCGACCTGGACGTACCCGCAATCGACCCGGCCCGGGCATTCGGGACCCAGGCCCGGAATGACAACGACCTGCCCGAACTGACCGAAGCCGACATCGCTCGGCACTTCGTCCGGCTTTCCACCCTGAACCACCACGTTGACCGGGGCTTCTACCCGCTCGGCTCGTGCACCATGAAGTACAACCCCAAGGTGAACGAAGTCGGCGCGCGCCTGCCCGGGCTCGCGGACGTCCATCCACTGCTGCCCGAGGCCGCGGCCCAGGGCGTGCTCCAACTGATGCACGAACTCGGCGAATACCTGAAAGAGATTACCGGGTTCGACGCGGTCACGCTCCAGCCCGGCGCCGGTGCCCACGGCGAGCTTGCCGGAATCATGATGATGCGCCGCTACTTCGAGCAGAAAGGCGAGGTCCGCACCGAAGTGCTGGTCCCGGACTCGGCCCACGGCACCAACCCGGCGTCGGTCACCCTGTCCGGGTTCAAGGCAGTCCAGATCAAATCCAACGAGCAGGGCGAAATCGACCCGGCCGCGCTTGAGCGCCAGTGCACCGATTGCGTCGCCTGCCTGATGGTGACCAACCCGAATACGCTCGGGATCTTCGAATCCCGGGCCAGGGACATCTGCAGGGTCATGCACGACAAGGGCGCGCTCGTATACGTGGACGGCGCGAACCTGAACTCCTACCTCGGCATCCACCGCCCTGGCGACGCCGACTTCGACTGCATGCACATCAACCTGCACAAGACCTTCGCCACCCCGCACGGTGGCGGCGGCCCGGGTGCCGGCCCGGTCGTGGTCAACGACAAGCTGGCCCGGTTCCTGCCCGTGCCGGTCGTGACCAGGGACGGCGAACGGTACGGACTCGACTTCGACCGACCCGATTCCATCGGCCGGCTCCTGTCGTTCCACGGCCACTTCGGGGTGATGGTCAAGGCATGGACCTACATCCGCATGCTCGGCGCCGCGGGCCTGAAGGACGTGGCCGAGAACGCGGTGCTCAACGCCAATTACATCCGCGCCGGTCTTGAGGGCGTCTACGACCTGCCCTACACCGAGCGCTCGCTCCACGAGGTCGTGTTCTCCGGCACCAACCTGAAGCAGCACGGAATCAAGACCCTGGACGTGGCCAAGCGCCTGCTCGACTTCGGAATCCACGCGCCGACCGTCTACTTCCCGCTGATCGTGCCCGAAGCGTTGATGATCGAGCCGACCGAGACCGAATCCCGGGAGACGCTCGACCGGTTCATCACGGCCATGAAACAGATTGCCGAAGAGGCATCCGAGAACCCCGACCGGCTGCGTGAGGCACCGACCCGGACCCCGGTCCGCCGGCTCGACGAAGCCCGCGCCTCACGACAGCTCGACGTCAACTGGACCCCGGACCCGGACTGATGCTTGCTTCCGACGTCTCAACCGAACGCCGCGACGAGCTGTTCACGAAGATGGCGCAGAAGATCATCGACCTGCGCCTGGCCCAGGTCGCAATCGTGATGCTCGAATCAAGCAAGCCCGTGTCATTCGTCGGGTCCCAGGCCATGGTTTTCATCGGGCCGATATTCACCGCGATCTTCCCGTTCCAGGTCTATGACGAAATCGCGGCATTGATGGAAGACCGGGGAAATGTAGAATTGTTTATCAGGAAAATCGAGCAGATGGAGGAAGAGCAACGCCATGGAAAAGGATAAGATAACACGGATTCTCGCGACCGACTGCGGGTCGACCACTACCAAGGCGATCCTCATCGAGAAGCACAACGGTGAGTTCCGCCTGAAGACCCGCGGCGAAGCCCCGACCACGGTCGAGTCCCCGGTCGAGGACGTCACCAAGGGCGTGCTGAACTCCGTGCTGGCCGTAGAGGAGTTGTCCGGGACCAAACGCCTCGACGGCAACGTCATCCTGAAGCGCGAGAGCGGCGACGGTGAAGGCTCGGACACCTATATCTCGACGTCGTCCGCCGGTGGCGGCCTGCAGATGATGGTCGCCGGCGTCGTGCTGACCATGACCGGCGAGTCCGCGGCCCGCGCCGCGCTCGGGGCCGGCGCAATCGTCATGGACGTTATCGCCTCCAACGACGGCCGTCTCCCCCACGAGAAGATCGAACGCATCCGCACCCTGCGCCCGGACATGATCCTGCTCTCGGGCGGCATCGACGGCGGCACCGTGTCGCACGTGGCCGAGCTCGCCGAGCTGATCAGCGCGGCGGACCCGAAGCCCCGCTTCGGCGTCGGCTACGACCTGCCTGTCATCTTCGCGGGCAACATACAGGCGCGCGACATCGTGATCGAGACCCTCAAAGAGAAAGCCGACCTGGTCATCGTCGAGAACATCCGGCCGGTGCTCGAACGCGAGAACCTCCAGCCCGCGCGCAACAAGATTCACGACCTGTTCATGGAGCACGTGATGGCGCACGCGCCCGGGTACGGAAAGCTCATGACCTGGACCGACGTGCCGATCATGCCCACCCCGGGTGCGGTCGGCCTGCTGATTGAGAACCTCGGCAAGTCCGAACACATCGCGGTGCTCGGCGTCGACATCGGCGGCGCCACCACCGACATCTTCAGCGTGTTCCAGGAGGTGTTCAATCGCACGGTTTCCGCCAACCTCGGCATGTCCTACTCGATCTCGAACGTGCTTGCCGAAGCGGGCGAGAAGAACATCATGCGCTGGGTCCCGTTCGACATGCCCGCGGCTGAGATGCGCAACCGGGTCCGCAACAAGATGATCCGACCGACCACGATCCCGGCCACGCTCGAGGAACTCAAACTCGAACAGGCCCTCGCCCGCGAGGCGCTCCGGCTCGCGCTTGAGCACCACAAGTCGATGGCGGTCGGACTCAAGGGCGTCCAGCAGCAACGCACCATCTCGGACGCGTTCCAGCAGTCCACCACCGGGGAAACGCTGGTCAACATGATGGACCTCCAATTGGTGGTTGGCTCAGGCGGCGCGCTGTCTCACGCTCCACGCCGGGTCCAGGCCGCACTCATGCTGATGGACGCCTTCCAGCCCGAAGGCATCACCCGACTGACCGTGGACTCGATCTTCATGATGCCCCACCTCGGCGTACTCACCGAAGTGCACCCCGAAGCCGCGCGCGAAGTATTCGAGAAAGACTGCCTGATTCATCTCGGCACCTGCATCGCACCGGTCGGCTCGGGCAAGGAAAATCAGAAGTGTGTCCATGTCACAATCACCCGGGAGAACGGCGAGCAGCTTGAAGCAAGGGTCGATTTCGGCAACATCAAGGCCCTGCCGCTGGCCGTGGGTGAGACCGCGGAGGCGGTCATCAACCCGGAACGGGGATTCGACGTTGGCGCCGGCTCGGGCAAGACTCTCGCCGGCAAGGTCCACGGTGGCCTTTCCGGGGTAATCATCGACTGCCGGGGCCGGCCCCTGGCCCTGCCCGAGAGTGACAAGAAACGGGTTGCAGCGCTCAACCGCTGGGCCCAGCAACTCGACGCCTACCCGGCCTGACGCGGACTGCCGGTTCCCGGCCGTTGTTGTATCAGGTGTGTCGGCCATACCGGCCGGCCGTATAGTCACGCAGAATCTGCGCGTGGTCGAACACCAGTTCCGATTCCGGAACCGCGTCCGGTTCCACCAGTCGGCACGCGGTCGCGTCGTCCCCCGCCTGCGGCTCCCCGATGCCGCGCGCGGTGAACACGACTGACACACAATGGCGGCGCGGGTCCCGGGCCGGGTCCGAATAGGAATGGAACTGCTCCAGGCAATCCAGTTCCAGGCCGGTCTCCTCACGCATCTCTCGCCGCACCGCATCTTCCAACGTCTCCCCGTAGTCGACAAAGCCACCCGGTATCGCCCACCCGTGCGGCTCGTTCCTCCGGCGGACCAGCACGACCCGGTCCCCGAGCCGGATGATGCAATCAACTGCCAGGCTGGGCTGCCGGTACTTCCCCAAGATACTCCTCCAACGCCTCCTGCCAGGGCCGAAACACGATGCCCAGGCGCTTCTTCAACTCACAGTTCTCGAGCACCGAGAACGCCGGTCGCGGCGCCGGTCGATTGGCCCGCTCGGTGGCAATCGGCCCTACCTCGCACTGCGCACCGGTGCGGCGGACGATCTCCTTCGCAAACTCAAACCAGGAACAGTGGCCGGAACCGGTCAGGTGATAGATGCCGAACTTGTCCGACTGCGCCAGCCGAAGCAGCGGCGCGCATAAATCCCGCGCCCAGGTGGGAGAGCCAACCTGGTCCTCGACCACTTCGAGCCGGTCGCGCTCCTGCGAGAGCCGCCGGATCGTATCCACGAAGTTCTTCCCGTACCGACCGTAGAGCCAGCTCGTCCGCGCGATGAAACTACGCTTGCAGGTCTGGCGCGCCGACTTTTCGCCCATCAGTTTGGTCCGGCCATAGGCCGATGCCGGGCTTGGCGTATCCTTCTCCCGGTAGGGTTTGCCCTTCTTCCCGTCGAACACGTAGTCGGTTGAGACATACACCAGCTTGCACCCGGCTTCGGCCGCGCCCAGCGCCACCGCCCACGTACCCTGGAAGTTCACCTTGGTTGCCTTCATCGGGTCCAGTTCGCAGCCGTCCACATCGGTCCAGGCCGCAAGATGGAATATGACGTCCGGCCCGACCCGGTGGATACCGTTGATCGTGGCTTCAATGTCGGTGATGTCGTGCTTCGGCAGGTCCCAGCCGACGGTCTCCTGGTTCTCGCGCCGCAGATACGCGGCCAACTCCCGACCCAACATGCCTTTCACTCCGGTCACAAGACAACGCACAGGCCAATCCTAGGCCGCGCCCGCCCGCAGTCAAGACACCCGGCACCTGGCCGACCCCGCGTATTGGTTGACTCGCACCGCTGTCCGGCTACATTCTCCCATGCGTCGCTGCATCGTACTGCTGCTCGGCCTGACCTTGCCGCTCGCCGCCGGCTACACTCCACTCGCTGTCACCGGCGAGTGGCTGATCAACGCCTACAAGTACGTCCTCTCACCGCTCCAGGGACAGCAGATGTGCAACTTCTGGCCGACCTGTTCCCAGTTCACCAAACAGGCAATTCAATCCTACGGATTCGCGCCCGGCGTAGTCATGGGCACGGACCGGCTCCTGCGCTGCCAGCAGTTCGCCTGGTCGGGCTACAAACGCTGCTACCTCAGCATCTCTCACGACCGACTCACAGACCCGGTCGGCAACCACTGGATCGGGCACGCTCGAATCGATGAGCCCGCCAACCTGACAACGGTCGGCGTCAAATCGACACCCGACACCACGCCGACCGCCCCGAAACCGAACGCCCTTGCCTTCGCTGACTACCTCTACGACTCTGAGGACTTCCATCGGGCCGCGGTCGAATATCTGCGCGCCGGACAGGCCAACCCGGACCACGGGCTTTCCACGTACGCCGGGCTGATGGCCGGCGAAGCATTCCTCCGGGCCGGCGAGTACGAACATGCCCGGACGTCCTTTGCCGCAACCAATGACCGTCCGGAACTGAGCCGGTACGGTATCGCCCGGTCGCGGTTCGCAGCCGGGGAATACGCCGACACCCGGGCTGAGCTTGTATTGCTCGACGCGCCGGCGTTCACCCGCGAGAAACAGGTGCTCACCGGCTGGTCACTGTTCAAGGAGCACCGGTTCGCGGACGCCGCCCGCGTCTTCACGGACAATGCGTTCGGCTCCGACCTGGGCGACCTCGCCGCGCTCGACGGCACCAACCTGTCCCGCCGGTCGCGCATCCTCAGCACCGCCTTCTCGGCTATCGTCCCGGGCGCCGGGCAGATGTACTCGGGGCGAATCGGCGACGGCATCTTCACCCTGCTCACCGTCGTCGGGTCCGGGTTCCTGACCTGGTGGTTCGCGTCCGACGCCGAATACCGTGACCGCACCTGGGTCAAAACGTCGCTGTTCGGCACGCTCACCGCCCTGTTCTACGCGGGCAACGTCTACGGCGCCAACATCGCGGCCCGCGACTACAATAGCTGGCAGCAACGTGACTACCTTACGCGGGCCGAACTCATCCTCTACGACATCGACCTCGAACCCGACTACTCCACGCTGCTGCGTGTAGACTCAACCCTCACCGACACCATCCCGGACCCCGATTGAACCGCCTGCTTCCTCTCCTGCTCCTGTCGGTCGGTTGTGGACTGGCGTCCGGCTCTTCTGCAGACCTGCTGTTCGAACGCGGCCTCTACGCCGATGCGGCAACGGAGTACCAGCGGAACCTGTTCCTGGGATCAGAGAACTCGGCCATCGACCAGCTCAAGCTCGGGCTCAGTCTCGGCGCCGCCCACGAAGTCGACCGGGCCGCGGATGCTCTCCGGACCGCGGCCGAACGGTATCCTGAACAGATCGATGCCGCGGGTCGAGCCCTCGCCGGGCTGTTCGCCGACCGGGCCGATATCGACCGGGCCCGACTCGAACTCATGGACCTGCTCATCTTCACGCGGGACTCGGTGCGCCGCGCCCGGCTCAACGCCGACCTCGGCTGGCTGGAACTGCAGCAGGACAACTACTCAGGAGCCCGCAAGGACTACCTGAAAGCAGGGATGACCCGGACCGCGGCCGCGCTCGAACACATCAACCGCCTGCCTCACCGCAGTCCAACTACCGCCATGATCCTCTCTTCGTTCATTCCCGGAACGGGCGAAATCTATTCGGGCCGGGTCGGCTCCGGCCTGTTGAGCCTGCTCGTGACCGGCGCGAGCGCGGCCGGCGTCTACTACGCCACCCAATCAGATGACTGGGTAACGGCTGCGGTGGTGTTCTCGGTGCTGTTCCTCAGGTTCTACAACGGGTCCCGTCAGAATGCCGCCGACTACGCGGAGCAGTTCAACCGGACGCACCGCCACGACTATGTCGCCGGGCTCGACATCATGCGCGGGATTGCACCCAACTGGTTCGAAGAAGCCGAACGGCTGACCGGACTCAACTTCCCCCGCTCTACTCTGCGGGCTTCTCCTTTGGAAACAGAATCCGGGCAATAGCCGAGGCCAGTTCGCTCCGCAACATGGCCAGTGATTCGTCGAGCGAGTAGTCCACGGTCTCCCGCCCCTGCACCACGATAACGCCACCGGCAATCGGTGCCGGCTCTCCGAGCTCGACCCCCAGCGTCGGACCATGCTTCGCACGGTCCGATTCGGACAGACGCACAACCGTTCCGGGTTCCGCATGCCGGGTCGCGATCTCCCTGAGCAGACGCGGATACTCGGGGTCAGACGGAATCCTCTCCCGGGCAGCGGCAAACACTCGCCCGATTGCCTCCCACTTCGCCGCCAGCAGCACCTTGCGTGCATCCAACTTGGCCCGACTGCGAGCGCGCTCCCGGATCAACCGGGTTTCGCGCTCACCGCGCTCATGAAATTCACTCTCCAGCGTCTGCACTTCCGCGTCACGCCGGGTCGTGATTTCGGCCACCTGCCGTTCGCGCTCTCGTTCAATCTCCGCGACCCGCTGCCGCCCGTCGGCGCGGATCTTCTCAATCAACTCGGAACTGCCCATGGCGACCAGGGTCAGGAGCCGAGTTTGATACCCATCTGGACGAAGATGGTTATCAGCAATCCGAGTACCGCGTAGGTCTCAACCATCGCCGCGAAGATAACCGCCCGGGTTCCCTCACCCGGCCGTTTCGCCACCAGTTCCGCACCGGCCGAACACACCTTGCCCTGCCAGATACCGGATGCCAGGCCCGCCAGTCCGACCGGCAGACAGGCGGCGAACATCTGCACGCCCTGCCAGAGGGTTATCGCCTGGACTTCACCCAGCAGACCAAGCTGCATGATGGCAAGGAACGCGCCCAGAAACCCGTAGAACCCCTGGGTCCCGGGCAGCGCCACCAGCAGGAACAGGTTGCCGAACTTCTTCGGGTCCTCGGCCAGCACACCGCTGGCCACCTGTGCCGTCATACCGATACCGATTGCGGAACCGATGCCCGCAGGCACCGCCGCAACCACAGTTCCGGCAATTGCAATCGCAAGACCAATCGGATCAACCACTCTGTGCCTCCTTTACCTCACGGCAATAAAACGGTTCTCTTCCTTGAACGGAACAAACGGCTCACCCCCGCCCGAGAAGAAACGGGGGAAGAACTCGACATAAGTCAACCGCAACGTATGGACGAACGCACCCAGCACATTCACGGCAAGGTTGTAGGTATGGCCGAGCACCAGTACGATGATCGCCAACAGGATGCCGAGCACCGGTATCCCGGCTACCATCCATGCCACCGTATTGACCGCCATCCCGATGCCCCCGGTCACCATCCCCAGCGCCATAATCCGGATGTAGGACAACACCACGCCGATATAGGACGTCGCGCCGTAGAGCGCGTAACCACCCCAGGCGAGCTTGCCCGCCACCGCCCGGTTCGCGGGCGCGGTAAGGAAAAACGCCACACCCACAATCATGACCAGTATCCAGGGCACTACCCCGGCCAGGTACAACGCCAGAACAACCAGCCCGACCGCGGCCAAGACAATCGGTACCGGCCTGAGCTTCTGGCACTGCACGAGGTTCACGAACGCATTGACGTACATCCCGAGAAACGCCACAATCAACACCCACTTCACGTGCAGGAACCCAGCCGGCAACCCACCGAGTTTCGCGGCGAAGAAGATCAGCGCAAGCCAGAGTGTCACGAACCACAACGTCTGGCCGACCGCGATCTCACGCGCGCGCTGAGTCAGTACAATGATTGCCGCCACCGATCCCAACACCAGTATCATCAGCAAAGCCGGGACCCACGCCGGCAGCAGCTTCCCGAGCACCACAAGCATGACCAGCGAGTTCAACGCCACGAACCACGGCAACTGCCCGAGCAGCGCGTCACCCGGCCGACCCACCCGCAGGTTATCGACAATCTCGATCACCATCCCGTACATCATGTGCAGGTATCCGAATGCAAGCGACAGATAGAAAAAAGGCATCGGGTTCTTGAGCGGGTCGAACAGCATTAGCCGGTTCTTAAACGCCAGCAGTGGCGCGAACCCAAGCCTGTCCGGCAGGTCCCCGAACCAGCCGCCGACCATCGCGCCCGCCAGGATTGTGAAGAACCCGCCGATAAGAAGTATCCCGAGCAGCTTGTTGTTCGCGCCCAGCTTGCGCATCAGGAGCGCGGCAATCACCATCAGCGCGATGCCGTAGCCCGCGTCGGTCAGGCAGAATCCGAAGAAGATTGCGAAGGCCGGCGCCAACAACGGCGTCGGGTCCACTTCCTTCGGCGACGGCATGCTGTACATGTCCAGCACCAGTTCAAACGGCCGGAACAGCTTCCGGTTCACGAGTGCGACCGGCGGCTCCTCACCTTCATCCGGTTCAACCCGGGTCAGGGCCGCGGTCCCGGTTCGCTCCACCAGCGTGGTCAGTCGTTCCAGGTGCCGCTCACGCACCCAACCGGTGACGAGCAACACTGAATCAGTCCGCGCCAACGCAGCCTCTGCTTCAACCCGGTGCCGGGCATTCCGCAGGCTATCCGCCAGTGTCTTCAGGGATGGAAGTCCTTCCACCAGTCCGGTCAGTTCCACGTCAATCGCCGCACGTCGCCGGTCAATCGACACCAGTTCCTTTTCGTAGGCGGCAATCACGTCAGCCGGTCTCCGGTCCACGCCCCGCAGGTCAGCCGGGTCGAACCGGAACCCACCGAGGACATGGCTCACTTCCTCGGCCACGTCACGCGAACTCACGACCAGGGCCGCAACGCCAGCCTCGGTCGCGGCGACACGCTCAATCCCGACCGGTCGGTCCTTGAACCGCTCGCGCGCCGACTCCAACTCCGCGGGGTCCGCAAACAAACCGGTCACGACCGCCACCGAATCCATCTCGTGAAGCACGCGCGGCGCATGTTCAAGCTGCCGCCACGGCTCCAGTTTCCGAACTTCAATCCGGACCGCCCGGTCTCGATTCGCAAGCTCATCCAGTTCCCGTGCCCGGTCACGCACCCGCTCCCGGTTGCCGTCCGGATCGCCATCCGCAACAATCGTGTCGTAGTCCGGCCGGGTCATCGTCACCTTCGACTCGCCCAGCAATCCGCCCTTCTTCTGCACGCGCGTACCCAGGAACTCGATTGCTTCCTCGAATCGGCCAAGGTCCCGGTCCAGGTCCGCTACGCGGTCCGTCGACTCGATCTCCTCGGTCTTGACAATGTGGAAACTCCCCTGCCGTTGCAGGGACTCCAGGAACGAAT
The DNA here is from genome assembly GCA_965371675.1 of uncultured bacterium. Taxonomy (GTDB): domain Bacteria; phylum Hydrothermota; class Tepidihabitantia; order Tepidihabitantales; family Tepidihabitantaceae; genus DSBX01. Next base: position 17,212 of record CBDUZK010000027.1, read on the forward strand.
CGCTGCTGTCCTTGTGGACCGCAATCAGCAGCTTCGCTACTCTGTCGACTGCCACCGCTTCTTGAGTGTATCGGTAACTGCCGCAACCGCGCGGTCCAGCCGGTCTTGTGGAACCTGGCCCATCCGGTCCGCCTCCGAGTGCGCCTCCTTCGCCGACCTGAACAGCAACTCTTCGGCCTCCACCTCAGCCTGCTTCCGTGCCTCGGCCAGCTCCTGCTGCAATCGGGTACGCGTCTCCGCGACCATCTGCGCAGCCTGAACCCCGGCCCCGGCAATCGCCTGTCGGCGGCCTTCCTCTGCAGCCCTAACTTCCTGACGCGCCGCAGCTTCCGCAGTCTTCACCTGCTCAATCAGGTTGT
>CBDUZK010000028.1:0-17249 GCA_965371675.1 uncultured bacterium
GACACCGACGGGTACACGGCCACGCAGAAGCTGGTCGTACAGAAGTAGGATTCTCCCGGCGGAGAACCTTCGAAGGGGGCGGCGCAAGCCGCCCCCTTCGTTTGGAACGGACGGGGGCATGACCGGCATTCGCAACGCGAATCCCGGATCGTGTCCCCGGGCCGAGTGAGATTGCCACGTTGGTCTCTGGCCTCGGCGGCATCGTCTTCGCCGTGCGCAATGACAAACGGAGAGTAGCGGGTACGCCGGCCCTTGACAGCAGCCCCAATCCCAACCTAATATTAGCTGTTGCTGCGTATGCGGCATCAGTAAAGCTGAAAACCGGACTCACAAAGGAGACAGTATGTCCCGATATTGTATTGGCCTGACTTTGTTCCTCGTGCTGATATTTGCCGGCGGGGCGGCCGGGCAGCACGTCATGGCGACCATCTCGGTCGGCAACGCACCGCTTGACCTCGTCTACGACTCGATCAACAACAAGATATTCGTCGCCAACGAGGGAATGAACACAGTCTCGGTAATCGACCCGGACGACAACCAGGTCACCGCCACGATAGCGGTCGGCGAGCATCCCAGCGCTATCTGCTGGAATGCCACCAACGACAAGATCTACACGGGGAACAACATCCTCGCCCAGGGCGGCACCGTTACCGTCATCGACGCCGGCACGAACTCGGTCATCAGTACGGTCTCGGTCGGCAACGGGCCGACCGACATCCTCTGGAACCCGACCCAGAACAAGGTCTACTGCATCTGCCGGGACAACGCGACCGTGACGGTCATCGACGGCGCCAGCGACGAAGTTATCGCCTCGATCGGGCTCGGCCAGACTTTCAACGAGATCCTCTATAACCCGACCAACGACTACTGCTATGTGAGTTCCGGTGCATACCGGGAGCCGGGCAAGGTGTACGTCATCGACTGTGCCGACGACGTCTTCCTGTTCGACTTCAATTCCGGGTCCAACGCCTACGCGATGGCCCACAACCCGGTCAACAACCGGCTCTACGTCACGAACATCGGCAGCGCGAACCTGGCGATCATGAACTGCATCAACCACTCGAACATGGGAATGCTCAGCACCGGCGAGGAACCGCGCGATGTCCTCTGGACGCCCGACAACCGCGTCTTCGTGTCATCCTACTGGGGCCAGAAGGTATGGTACATGCACGGTGATAGCCTGCGCTTCCGGGGCGCGGCCGGCATCGCGGGCAACCCGCACGCCCTGATCTACATCCCGCACACACAGAAGCTGTTTGCCACCATGCCGTTGCAGTCCCAGGTCGCGGTGATTGACGCCCGGCCCGGACACGAATCACGGGTCATCGACTACATCAACGTCGGCTCCGGCCCCGTACCGCTGGCGCTCTGCCCCGCCGATACCCAGCTCTACGTCGGCAACTCGTGGGGCAACACCGTGACTGTCATCAAGGACGTCATCGGCGTCGAGGAGCGGCCTGCCAACCGACCCCGGGCACGGACAGCCGTGCGGGCACACCCGAACCCGACACCGGCAGGTGGAGCGGTGCTGTTCAGCATCAGCGGCTTCGTGCCCGAACGACTTGAGGTCTGGAATGCGGCCGGGCAGCTTGTCACCGGCACGCCCGCGACCGGCGACCTCACCGTCGCCGCGCCGACCGCGAGCGGCCTCTATCTCTACCGGTTCAGTTCCGGGGACCGGGCCGTCACCGGCAAGTTGATTGTCGAGTAAGCCGCAGCCTGGCCGGTCTAGAACTCGCGTAACGCCCGGCGCAACCGGGTCAGGTCCCGGTGGTGGGTCATGTCCAGTTGGAGCGGGGTGACCGAAACGTACCCGGAGTAGACCGCCTCGAAGTCCGACCCCCTGGTTTCGGCAAACGACATCTCGCCGTCGATTGTGTAGGAAATCCCGCCATCCGGCAGGTCCCGGCGAATCGCCATGTCCTGGTAGATGCGGTGTCCGAGGCTCGTGACTTTCACTCCCTTCACTACGTCGGTCGCCGGGATGTTGATATTCAGGAGCGTCTTCCGCGGCAACAGGCCGTCGAGCAACATCGGCACGAGTTGGCGAAGCAATCGTCTGGCGACGTCACGGTTGCGTCCCGCCTCCACGTAGGACAACGCGACTGCCGGCATACCGAGCATCGCGCCCTCAATCGCGGCCGCAACCGTGCCCGAGTAGAGAACGTCGTCCCCGAGATTGGGACTGTCGTTGATTCCGGACACAACCAGGTCGATGCGGCGCTTGAAAATACCGTAATGGGCAATCAGGAGGCAATCGGTCGGCGTGCCGTGGACCGCATGCCAACCGGGCCGCAGTTTCTGCACTTCGATCGGTTTGCGCAGGCTGAAGGAATGACTGGTGGCGGACTGGTCAACCGCGGGCGCCACGACGTGAATCCGTCCCAACCCTCGCAGGCCGTCGTACAGCTCGCGAATGCCGCGTGCTTCGATGCCGTCATCGTTGGACAACAGGATCAGCGGCCGCGGAATCGGGCCTGACATGGATGAGGTATACCGCCACCCGCCCGACTGTCAACTCCGACTCCCGCACCGTAGCGCTTGACTTCCGCTGCCAGCCGGTTACTAGTTAGGTATGAGGTACTTCTCGCTGCTGGTGATGTTGGTCGCTTTGGCGTCGGCTCAGTACATTGAAGCGATCATCCCGGTTGCCGTTGAGCCGCGGCACCTGCTCTGGAATCCCGCACACAACATGGTCTACTGCGCCTGTACTCACGACGGCCGGCTCGCGATCATCGACGGGCAGACCAACAACCTGGAGACCACGCTCACGGTCGGCAATGGCCCATCCGCCCTGCTCCTTGACACCGCCCGCAACCGGTTGTTCGTCGCCAACCAGGGCGACGGCTCGATCACAATCGTCGACCTCGCGACCAACGTCGTTTCCGGAACCGCAACCGTTCGCCCGGAGCCGTCGGCGCTCGGTCATAACCTGCTTCACCGTCGGCTCTACGTCGCCAGCCGAACCGGGAACGTCCTGGCGGTGCTCGACGACAGCACGTTCGACGAACTGGCGGCCCTGGCCGTCGGTGAACACCCGGCCGCCGTCTTCTGGAACCCGCTGAACGACCGGATCTACGTCATCAATGAAGGCGGGAACAGCGTTTCGGTCTTCAATGGTCGCAACCACGGGTTCATCGCCACTGTCAACATCGGGGCGCTGCCCGCCCGGTTCTGGTGGGACGAAGTGCGCAACCGGCTGTGGGTGCTCAACTACGGCACCAACTCGATCAGCGTCATCGACTGCTCGACGAATGTCGTCACCCGGACCATCACGGTCGGTTCCGGCCCGGTGGCTCTTGCCTTCTGGTCGCGGGGGCAGCAACTGTACGTGAGCAACGCCACCGCCGGGACCCTCACCAGGATCGACGTCGCGTCCGGCAACCCGGCCACCACCATCGATGTCGGCTATCGACCGGGCGCGATGGTCGTTGACACCCTCAATGACCGCCTCTGGGTCTGCGTCGAGGGCGCAAACCAGGTCAAGGCGCTCGACTGCTTCGGCGACTCGATTGTCGCCGCCTTCGACCCGGGCAACCTGCCGGTTCAGCTCGCCTGGAACCCGGTCAATGCCCGCATCTACGTTGCCAACTACTTCGGCAACACGGTGACCATCATCAAAGAGACCATCGGGGTGGAGGAACCGGCCGGCCGGCCCCGACCGGAACGCGCTGTCTCCGTTTCTCCGTCGGTTGCGGTCCGGGGCACCCCGGTCCACATATCGTCGGTAGCCGGCAGTATCATCCTGCTGGACGCGGCCGGGCGTCGCCTCGAACGTCTGGAACCCGGCCCATGGAACACCGCGGCGGTCGCACCTGGGACGTATTTCCTGCTGGCGCGCACGAAGTCCGGTCCGTCAACAGCCCGGCTCGTCATAACCGACTGATCGGCCGCCCGGGGCCGTGTTGACAGCCACAGGCTCACGGCTACAATCACCGTCCGGGGCGGCGTAGCTCAGTTGGCCAGAGCTGGAGAATCATAATCTCTGAGTCAGGGGTTCGAGTCCCTTCGCCGCCACTCAGGAGACAGGAGCAACTTCGCGCGAATGCGGGTGCTGATCGGAACGAATCTCAACCTGCGGGGCACTGAGTCCCGCTTTTGTTTGCAGTAAGGAGGACAAATGGGCCTGGAAGAAAACAAAGCGAAATACGTCTGGATCAACGGCGAGTACGTACCCTGGGATGACGCCCGGATTCACATCTGCTCGCACGTCATCCACTATGGAAGCGGTGTGTTCGAGGGAATCCGCTGCTACAGGACCCCGAAAGGTCCGGCCATCTTCCGGTTGAAGGACCACACCCGCCGGCTGTTCGACTCGGCCCGGATCTACCGGATGGACATCCCCTTCACCCGTGAGCAGGTCAGCCAGGCGATGATTGACCTCGTCAACAAGAACGAACACGACGAATGCTACGTCCGGCCGATTGTCTACCGCGGCTACAAGGAACTCGGCGTCAATCCGTTCAACTGCCCGGTCGACATCGCCCTCATCACCTGGTACTGGGGCAAGTACCTCGGCCCCGAAGCCCTGGAACAGGGTGTCGATGTAATGGTATCGTCCTGGAATCGCATGGCGCCGAACACGTTCCCGGCGATGGCCAAGACCTGCGCCAACTACATGAACTCCCAGCTCATCAAGATGGAGGCGATCACGTACGGCTTCGTCGAAGGCATCGCGCTCGACGTGAACGGTTTCCTGAGCGAAGGCTCGGGCGAGAACCTGTTCCTGATTCGCGACGGCGTGATTCGGACACCGCCGCTGCACGCCACCATCCTGCCCGGCATCACCCGCAACTGCATCATGACGCTGGCGCGAGAAATGGGTTACGAGGTCATTGAGACCATGATGCTGCGCGAGAGCCTCTACATCGCGGACGAAGTGTTCTTCACCGGCAGCGCGGCCGAGGTTACACCGATCCGGTCGGTTGACAAAATCCGGATCGGCGAAGGCAAGTGCGGACCGATCACTAAGAAGCTGCAGGACGCCTTCTTCGCAATCATCAACGGGAAGACCGAGGACCGACACGGCTGGCTGACACACACGCGCTAGCCGCCTGATGCGCATCGCGCTCGGCTCGGACCACCGGGGCTTCCGGCTCAAGGAGAAACTGGGAGCCTGGCTGCGCGAACGTGGACACACGGTGCTGGACCTCGGGACCGACGGACCGGACAGCACCGACTATCCTGACTACGCCTTCGCTGTCGCCCGGGCCGTTGTCCGACGGCGGGCGGCACGCGGTATCCTGATCTGCAGTACCGGCATCGGGATGAGCATCGCGGCGAATCGTCTGCACGGCGTACGGGCGGCGCTCTGCGAGACCGTGGACCTCGCCCGGCAGTCCCGGCGACACAATAACGCCAACGTCCTCTGCCTCGGGGCTGACATCATCTCGCCGACTCGCGCCCGCCGGGTTGTTGAAGTGTGGCTGCACACCGACTTTGAGGGCGGCCGGCATCGCCGCCGCGTCCGAAAACTCGATTGTTACTAGGTCGACGCCCGGTCAGTTGTTCCGCAGGGCGTAGACCGAGATGATGATCGAGGCTACCGGGAGTCCGATTCCACTGAAAATCTGCAGGTAGTCCTGCCACCACTTGATCCCGATTCGCGGAATCATGATTCGGTCGCCGGGCTCGACCACCGGGTCGGCCCGGGCCGGGATACGTTCCCCGGCGCGAAGAACGTAAGCCACATTCATGTTGGCGTAATGAGTCGGCCCGCCCGCCTGGCCGATGTAATCGCCGGCGGTCAGGTTCGGGGTGTGGAGAAACGCCCCGGGCCCGTTCACTTCACCTTCGACATACACCAGCGTGTTGATCGGTGGGATTACCAGCACGTCCGCATTCATCATCACGATGTTCTGGCTGGTGTCGAACTCAAACATGATGGCGTGCACGTCCACCGACATCTTCTTCCGCGTCCCATGCCCGCCCATCACGAGCCGTTCGACGTAGGCGTTGGCCGGGTCCGCCCAGGGCGTGATGCCGCCGGCCTTGCGGACCAGGTCGAACACCCGGTCGCCCGGCTCCAGTTCGTAGGTGCCCTCGCTGATCCGTTCCTTCTCGGTCGTGAGCGCCGAAGTCCGAAGCCGATACTCGCCCCGGCCGAAGACCGCTCCTTTGACGGTCGCCATGCCATCGACCGGTGGTACGAACACGACGTCGCCGGACTCGACGAATGGATTGGCGTCGAGGTTCCCTTCGCGTTCGAACCTTCCGATGTCGGCAATGGAATGGAGACGCCCGCCGCGGATGATGTTGATCCGCGAACGGGAACCGAGCGGTGACAATCCGCCCGCTCTGGCGATTACCTGCGATACCCGTTCCACCGGTGACGCGCTGTAGGCGCCCGGGGATTTCACCTCGCCGGTGATAAACACGATGCCGGACCTGAGTCGGAGCAGGGTCAGTTCCGTCTGTACCTCACGGTAATGCCGCCTCAGTGCCGTCGCCAGTGTGTCCTGGGCTCGCTGCAGGGTCAGACCACTGATTCGCACCACATCGACAATCTCGGTCGACCGGTAGCTGGTCCCGACCGAGGAAAGAACCAGTGACAGGTTGACCGTTATCTTCCCGTCATACGTCACCCATGTTTCGTAGGAGTAGGTGACACTTCCGTTCACCGTAACGAGCAGCTTGTCTCCGGGCATCAGTACGTAATCCTCGCGGATAATCGGCCCCTCGACCCCGACCGGCTGGCCCGGATCCACCACCGCGGCTGACCCGCCGGCATCCTGAGCCTGAAGGTAGATGAACAGGCCGACCACGGCCAGTCCAAGCATGAATATCCGTTTACTCACAGCCGCCATTCTAGATGCCAACGCAGGGACTGTCAATTCCGGGCTCAATCGGGGTGTCAGCGGAAAGCACCACCGGATGGCGTGCGCGGCAGAAGCTGCACGGCAAAGCTCACGGCCTTCAGCAGAATCAGAAGCAACAGCAGGTGCCCGATGCTGCTCCCGGAAACCAGGGCCAGGATCGGGATGAGCGCTCCCAGCACACCGCCGGTGAGATCAAGCGCGACAACCCGACCGGCCGTCACCGCGTACGACCCCGCCTGCAGGTCCGCCGCGGCCAGCGGGAACTGGAGCCCGACCCAGAACCCGCCGCCCGTCGCCAGCAGGATGAGAGGAACCGGTGCAATCGTACTTCGCAGCAGGACCATCGCTGCCAGGACCATGATCAGTCCCGCCTCGGCGGCCAGGAACGGCAGGACACGACGCCCCGCCCGACGCACAACCCGGGTTCCAAGCCATCCGCCGAAGGCGGCACCAAGCATGAACCCGGCAACCAGCAGGCTCAGCTCCGAGTACAGCGAGCCGAACCGGGTCTGGTAGATGACGACCGCCAGCGTCGAAATCGCCGCCCCGGCGAGCCCGGATGTGAACACACCCAGCGCGCGCCGGGCAGCGACGCCCCGCCTCAACGCCGCAAACGCTGCGACAGCCACGGACGCCAGCAGCAACACCCACAGCCATACCCTCCCCGATGCGAAGCCTGCACGCCCTGGGGCAGAACCCCGCTCCCCCCAACCCCGCTCCCCCGAACCCCGCTCCCCCGAAACACGTCGTCCCTCACGCGCGAGTCCGAGCGCGAACTCCAGCGGCCGGTCATCCCGGTTCACAGCATCATACCCATCAATGCCTTCGCCGCATTCCACGCGGCCAAGCAGAGACGTCTGGCGGAACGCCCCCAGCAGGCCGGCCAGGTACGCGGAATCAAGCAACGGGGCCCGGTACGGGCCGGCCCCCGTGCCGGCCCACGCAGCCACCCGTGCCGGCACCGAATCCAACCCGACCCCAAGACCGGCTTCCGCCGCCAGCAGCAGCGGGAAATCGAGCATCACGACCACTACCCGGTCGAAAGCCTCCGCCAGCGTCCTCTTGCGCAGGCGAAGGAGTTGCCTGGATTCCTCACCGGCTTGAACGGTCCCACCCGGACCGGCAAGCGCCAGGACCCCGCCCACGGCAAGACGCTGTCGGCAGAGCTGAAAGAACTCAACCGTAAGCAACCGGTTTGCCGCCAGGCTCAGCGCCGCCTGACCGGGAAGGATGATGCAGTCAAACCGGCCGGTGTCGGCCCGCAGAAAACCACGCGGGTCATCGTAAACAATCCTCACCCGCGGGCTCACCAGGGCCGCGCGCAGGACATCGTCCCCAACCCCAACTGCCCCGGACACCAGCTCCCGGTCCAGCACCACCAACACAACCTCATCAACCGGGAACCGCAACAGCGTCGGCAGCAACTCCAAACCCCCGCCCGGCAGGAGCACCCTCCGCGCGCCCCCGTGAATCAACAGCGGTACCGTGGACAGCTCCTCTGCCCGTAAAGGATCAAGCACCGGCTGCGACAACACCCCCACCCCGTCATACAACAACAAACGCTCATCCTCCCGCGACAACTCAACCAGCTTACCGTAAGGCGAATTACGCACCCTCAGCACATCAAAACCCCGCCACTGCACCCCTGCCACCACCAACTCCAGCTTCGGCGCGCTCAGCGCCGCCAACACCAGCAGCACCGCCACCGGAACCAGGACCGCCACCGCCGCACCCCGCCCCCTGTACGGGCTGGCCCCCGTGCCTGCCCACACGGCCGCCACCACCGCCACCCCGGCCAGGGCAACAAGCGCGGACGACGGCACCGGGTGTGCGAACGCCAGCCACAGCACCAACCCGGCCAGGAAAGCACCCACGCCCTGCCAGGCGTACGCCCGACCCAGACCGCTCACACCACCCTCCGCTCGCGCCGACACCGCAGCCCCGAGTACGAAGACCGCTCCGTGCAGGAACGCCGGGAGCGCGGCCGCCAGCAACACCGCCAGCGCAAGCTGCGGCAGGCCGGCGGTTTCGCCCGGCAGGAGACCGAGTACCCCACGACCCGGCCCCACGCCGATAACCGACCCAAACGACAGGACAGCCGCTGCTGCAACCACCCATGGCAGCAACCCACGGGCCCGCTCATCCGGAAAGAAGCCGGCCGCGAGCCCGCCCAGCGCTTGGGCCGCGAGCCACGCCGCCAGTATCAGGCCCGCAGTCAGTTCGTTGCCGGCATACCCGGCCATCAGCTCCCGCATCAAGACGACCTGGGTCACCACGCCGTGCGCGCCGACCGCCAGGATGAACAAGCCCGGTTCCATTGTCGTGCGTTTCACGCCACCGAATCGTAGGAGCAGACCGCACGGCAGTCAAACATCTCCGGCTTGACCGGCCGGTTCACCGTGCTACAATTCTGATAATCGTGGCACGCAGGAACCCGAAGGAAGAATCCGGTGCCGTGCGCTTCGGCGTGTCGATGGAGCCGAAACTGCTCGCCCGGTTCGACCAGGCGAGCCGACGGGCCGGGTACTCGTGCCGGTCCGAGGCAATCCGGGACCTGATCCGGCGCCGGCTGGCCGAGGAGGAATTGAAACTCGGCCGGACCGAGGCGGTCGGCACAATCACGCTGGTGTACGACCACGAACAGCACAACCTGTCGCACAAGCTCACCCATCTCCAGCACCACCACCATGCCGAGATTATCTCCACTCTCCACGTCCATCTCGACCCCCGCAACTGCCTGGAAGTACTTGTCGCCAAGGGCCGGGCCGACCGGATCCGGACCATCGCCGATGAGCTGATTGCGGTCAAGGGTGTCAAGCACGGACGCCTAACCCTGGCAACCGCAGGGAGTGGGAACCGGAAAAGCAGACCCGGGAGGAACCGGAAGTGAATATCCGATTCGCATCCGCCTTGTTGTTTGTCGCGGGCACAATCACCACACATGCCGATTCACCGGTGCTGGTTCTCGACGAAGTGGTCGTGACCGCTGAGCGCATCGCCCACCCGATTCGTGACATTGCCGCATCGGTGAGCCTTGTCACCGCGGAGGAAATCAACCGGGCCAACGCCCGCACCGCAACTGACGTCCTCTCCGGCCTGCCCGGCGTTTTCATCCAGCGCACCGGTCAGTTCGGTCGCACCGACCTGGACATCCGAGGCATCGGTGACCGGGGCTGCAAGAACCTGGTCCTGGTCGATGGCCGACCTGAGAAGATGTCGCTGTTCGGCTGCACCGTCTCCCACACCCTGCCATTGAATAACATCGAACGGATTGAGGTGGTCCGCGGGCCGCTGTCGGTACTGTACGGCTCGGATGCCATGTCCGGCGTTGTCAACATCGTCACCCGGCGTGCCCGGGAACGGCTCGAAGCCGGGGCCCGGCTTGACTACGGCTCATTCAATACCGTCCATGGCCGGATCAGCGGGGGGACCAGGCAGGCCGGGTTCCACGCCCTGGTTTCCGCGGACAAGGCCATGTCCGACGGGCATCTGGACAACTCCGAATACAACGGCAATGACGTTTCCCTGCGTGCGGGCTATGACTTCAACCCGGCGTTCGAACTGGACTTCACCGGCAAGTATTTCACCGGGGTGAAACACGAGCCGAAGAAATCAACCGACCCGGACACCGTTATCGCGACCGGCTGGAACCAGTACGACCGCGGTGGACTTGACCTGACCGCGACTGCGAAGACGGCTGTGGCCGACGGCTTCCTGAAGCTGTACCGGACTTTCGGAGAGCACAAGTTCGACCCGCAGGATGGTTGGCATTCCCAGGACCATACCGACGGGGTGCTGCTCCATGCGCATCGCCGGTTTGTCTTCGGCAACCTGAGCCAGGTCGGGCTCGAATTCAAGAGCCTGGCCGCGACCTGGATCAAATCCGACACCGACAGGCCGGGCTGGAACCGAAGAGAAGCGGCTGTCTTCTTCCAGACCGAGCAGACCATGGGCCTGGTTACGGCCAATGCCGGGACCCGGTTCAACTGGGATGAAGTATCGGGTATCGACCTGTCGCCCAAGGCAGGGCTGGTCGTCAAGCTCCCGTGGAACACAACCCTGCGCGCGAGCATCAACAAGGGGTTCCGGACCCCTTCGATGAACTATACCTTCGTGTTTCCACCCGGGAACGATAGCCTGAAACCGGAAGTGTCGTGGAACTACGAAGTCGGGGCAAACCAGGAAATCATGCCGGGCTTGAATCTCGATGTGGCCGGGTTTGTATTCCAGGGCGAGAACCTGATCGAAACGGCCAGGGTCGAAGGCCGTATGCCTCCATACCAGTTCCAGAACAAAGGCAGTTTCTCGTTCAAGGGAATCGAAGCCGGGGTCATCGCCCGGCTGAAGCCGCTCCGGGCAAGCATCAGCTACAGCTATCTCGACCCCGGCATTCACACCAGGGCCAGGCCCGGGTCGAAGCTCGACCTGTCTGCAGGTACCACCCTTCGGGGGCTTGATGCCGACCTTTCGTTCCAGCACGTGGGCAGGTACTATGCTGAAGACAGTTCCAGGTCCGAGATACCCTCCTATTCCACTCTCAACGCCCGGGTGGGATACCACATCATGTCTTGGCTCGGGTTGTTCGCCTCAATGGACAACGTCCTGGATGCGGAATATGATACGTTCGCCGACCTGCCGGGCAGTGCGGCCGGGTTGTACCGGATGCCGGGCCGGTCGTTCACGGTCGGAATCGACCTGAAACAGCCGTAGATGAGGCTGAAGGCGCAGACTGTAACCTGGTTGGCCGTCATCACGGCGGCCATGCTTCTGATTCCCGGTTGCGCAGCCCTTTCTTCAGACAAGCTGGTCATAGTCGGGTCAACCGCCCATATCGCGGTGATTGCCCGCCGGGTTGGCGGTGACCGGGTCGAGGTAGCGACCATTGCTCCCGCGGGCATGTGCCCGGGCCATTTCGACCTCAGGCCGTCAGACGTAGCCGCGGTGAACCGGGCTCACCTGCTCATCAATCACGGCTGGGAAGCATGGTTCAGCAAGCTGGAAGGAGCAATCAGCAACCCGCAACTGCGCCGGGCCACCGCCGGCACTAAGGGAAACTGGATGCTTCCCGCAACGCACAAGCAGGCCACAATCGAGATTGCCGGGGTTCTGGCTGAACTTGATACGATAGCCGCAGGCTCTTTCCGGGTTCGGGCCGAAGCATACTGCCGCCAGGTTGACTCAGTGGCCGGGCTGGTTCAGACCATGTTCAGTCACAGGAAGAAACCCCGGGTCCTGGCGGCCCGGCATCAGGCCGCGTTTCTGGTGTGGCTCGGGTTCGATACGGTCGCCACCTACGGCCGGCCCGGGGAGATCACTGCCCGGGAACTGACTCACCTGGCCCGGGCCGGACTCGAAGCCGAAGTCGACCTAGTTGTCGACAACCTCCAGTCCGGGCCGGACGCCGGTCTTGAGCTTGCGCGTTCTCTGGGAGCGAAGCACGTCAACCTGACCAACTTCCCGCTTGATGGCGACTACCTCGAATCCCTGACCCGGAACGCAAACGACCTGGCCGCACAACTCGAATGAGCTGTGCGGCGAGGCTCGACCGCGTCAGCGTAACCTACTACGAACACATCGCGCTACGCGACGTATCGCTCGAATTCCACCGAGGTGATTTCGTCGGCATCATCGGGCCGAACGGCGCGGGCAAGACCACGCTGCTCACGGTCATCAACGGACTGGGACACATCCGGGCCGGCACGGTCGAGGTGCTCGGTGAAACCGCAAATGCGCGCAACTTCGGCCGGTTGCGGAAACGAATCGGCTACGTTCCCCAGTACGTAAGCATTGACCCGAGATCACCGGTCAACTGCCTCGAAGCGGTAATGGTCGGCCGGCTGGGCCGAATCGGCCTGCTGCGCCGACCCGGAAAAAGGGACACCGGTATCGTGGACCGGATGATGGAACTGACCCGGATCAGTCATCTCCGGACCAGGCCGGTCGGGCAGATATCAGGCGGCGAAATGCAGAAGGTGGCGCTGGCCCGGGCCCTGGCTCAGGAACCGGAAATCCTGCTCCTGGACGAACCCACCGCCAACCTGGACCCGCGCGCCGTGGAGGAAGTCACCGGGCTCGTTACCGAGGCTTTCCACCGGTTCAAGCTCACCGTGGTGATGGTAACCCACCAGATTGACCTCCTGCCCAAGGCATGCAACCGGGTGATAATGATGAAGGACGCGAGGATCCTGTTCAGCGGCCCGAAGGATGAGGTGATGACCCCGACCCGTGCAAAGGAGCTCTGGGGCGATGTTTGACGTCCTGCAGTTCCCGTTTGCCTGGCGGGCGCTCACGGCCGCGGTCTTGGGTGGCGCGGCGTGCGGCATCGTCGGGGTGTGGGTGATAATGATGCGGATACCGTTCGTGGGCGTGGCGATGTCCCACGCCGCGTTCGCGGGCGCGGTATTCGGACTGCTGTTCGGCGTCAACCCGCTGCTTGGCGCCGCGGTCGCCTGCATCGCGGCTTCGCTCCTGATCGGGCCCCTGGCCGAGAAGGCGGACTTCGAACCCAACATCTCAATCGGGATCATCTTCTCGATTGTGCTCGGCCTGGCTTTCCTGGGAATCGGGCTGATGAAAGGACCTCGCACCGGGGCCCTGGGTTTCATCTGGGGCAACATCCTGCTGGTCTCCGGTCCGGACGTCATCATCATGGCGGTGATGACCGCGGTGGTGCTGGGCTTCCAGGTGTTGTTCTTCAAGGAAATCCGGGCGGTGCTGTTCAACCGGGAGATTGCGCGCGCGGTCGGGATTCCGGAGAAGGCGTTCTTCTTCGCCATGCTGATGCTCTGCGGCCTGACCGTGACCGCGAACCTCACCACAATCGGCGGGCTGCTGATATTCAGCCTGATTGTGAACCCGCCCTCGGCCGCGTACCAGTTGACCTACCGGCTCAAGACGATGTTCCTGCTTTCAGCCTTGTTCGGGGTCGGGTCCTGCCTGGTCGGACTGGTCGTTTCCTGGCTGACCGACGCTCCTTCAGGAGCGGTGATAATCATCACGTCCAGCGTGGGCTTCGGGCTTGCGCTGCTCTTCTCGCCGAAACGGCGCCGGCTCAAGCTGCGCTGACCGGTCTACTTGCCCGGGCACTGCCGGGCGATATCCGCCGCTATCCCCTTGCCGCCGTAGGCTTGGTCGAACTGCATGCAGAACTCGGCCGCCAGCTTCCGGGCTCGTTCATCGAACGCCTTCCCGTCCGACCAGGTATTCTTCGGGTCGAGCATCGTCGGGTCCGGTACGCCCGGACAAACGCGGGGCACCTGGATGTGGAATACCTCGTCCTCCCGGTACTCGATGTCGTCGAGCGCGCCGGACAACGCCGCCTCGACGATTCCGCGCGTCAGGTCGATGTCCATCCGCCGCCCGACGCCGTACGGTCCACCGGTCCAGCCGGTATTCACGAGGTACACCCGGGTCCCCTGCTGCTTCAACCTGTCCCCGAGCATGTCGCTGTAGACGTCCGGGTTGCGCGGCATGAACGGCTGGCCGAAGAACCGGGAGAAAGTCGTCGTTGGTTCCGTGATCCCGGTCTCGGTCCCGGCCAGTTTCGACGTGTAGCCCATCAGGAACCAGAGCATCGCCTGCTCGCGTCCGAGCCGGGCGACCGGTGGCAGCACGCCGTTCGCGTCCGCGGTCAGAAACAGGATCGTCTTCGGGTGACCGGCTATCGGCGGTCGCTTGATGTTCTTCAGGAACGACAGCGGGTAGGACGCGCGCGAATTGGGAGTGAACCGCTCGTCGTCGAGGTCGAACGTTCCGTCCGGGTACACCATCGCGTTCTCGATGATTGCGCCGTGCTCGGCAAACGGGGCCCGGTGGAAACACGCGTCCCAGATCTCCGGTTCCTTCTTGCGGCGCAGGTTGATCAGTTTCGCGTAGCAGCCATGCTCAATGTTGAAAACGCCGTTATCGCTCCAGCCATGCTCGTCGTCGCCGAGCAGGGCCCGCCCCGGGTCGGCCGACAGCGTGGTCTTGCCCGTACCCGACAGCCCGAGCAGCAGCGCGGCGTCTCCCGCAGCCCCTTCGTTTGCCGCGCAGTGCAGCGGCAATACTCCCTCGGCCGGCAGCAGGTAGTTCATCACCGTGAACATCAGCTTCTTGACGCTGCCCCCGTAAGCCGAACCGTACACCACGCCCAGGTGTCGGTCCATGTCCATGCCGATCAACATGGTCGAAGTATGCCCCAGCCGCGGGTCGACGCGCAGCCGACCCTCGTACCGCGCGGGGTCGAGCTTGTCGAACGGCAGGACGATCAACGTGAACGGCCGCCGGGCGAAACAGGAGTTCCCGATGTGAACCGGTATCGGCCGGAACATGTTGTCGGTGAACAACGCGGTCAGCGCGCGGTCGGTCACCGTCCGGACCGGCAGCGCATAGCCCGGGTCCGCTCCCAGGGACCGGTCGGTCACGTACAACCGGCGCTTGCGTCCCAGGGTCTGCAGCGCGTCTTCGAGCACCAGGTCGAACGTCTCCGGGTCAATCGGGATGTTGTTTGGTGAGTTCCAATCGACCGTATCCTCGGATTCCGGACGTCGGACGATGACCGTGTCTTTCGGGCTGCGCCCGGTCGATTCACTCGGGGTCCACATTGTCAGGCAGCCGCACTCCGCGGCCAGCGCCTCGTGACGCCGGACCGCGTCCCGGATCATCGGCCCCCGGTCGACGTCCATGCGCACATCGTGGTGATGCCGCAACAGGATATCGAGCTTCGTCTTGAAATCATCGGGCACTGCCGTCTCCTTCCTCTAGCTTTTCCGAACGGCCCGCTTCCGCCGCTCGCGCTCGCGCCGCCGCTCTGCCCGCAGCGCTTCTTCCTGCTCCTCCCGCAGCGCCGCCTGGGCCGCGGCCAGTCGCGCGACCGGCACCCGGTACGGCGAACAACTCACGTAATCCATCCCCATCTGGTGACAGAACCGGATTGAATACGGGTCCCCGCCGTGTTCACCGCAGATGCCGATCTTCAACCCGCGGTTTGCCCGCCGTCCCATCCGCACCGCGAGCCGGATCAGCACCCCGACCCCTTCGGTGTCAAGGCTCTCGAACGGGTTGCGACCGAGTATCTTCAGCTCCAGGTATCGGGGCAGGAACCTGCCGACGTCGTCGCGCGAGAAGCCAAGCGTCATCTGGGTCAGGTCGTTCGTTCCGAACGAGAAGAACTGCGCCTTGCGCGCAATGTCATCAGCGGTCAGTGCCGCCCGCGGCACCTCGATCATGGTTCCAATCAGGTACTCCACCCGGACCCCGGTCTTCGCGAACACCTGCTCGGCAATCCGGTCAACCACCTCACGCTGGAGCACGAACTCCTCGACGCTCCCGACCAGCGGTATCATCACCTCCGGCTTGACGTCCACACCCTCGGCCTGCACCTGGCACGCCGCCTGGAAAACGGCGCGGGCCTGCATCTCGGTAATCTCGGGATTGGTGATGCCCAGCCGGCAGCCCCGGTATCCGAGCATCGGGTTTTCCTCGCGCAGCCGCTCTGCGGTGCGCCGGACCCGGTCGACCGGCAGCTTCATCCGCTTCGCCAGCTTCTTCATGCCCGCGTCGTCCTTGGGCAGGAACTCGTGGAGCGGCGGGTCCAGGGTCCGGATTGTGACCGGGTATCCATCCATCGCCCGGAAAATCTTGACGAAATCATTGCGCTGCATCGGCAGGAGTTTCGTCAGCGCCTGCCGCCGCCCGGACGTTCCGTCGGCCAGGATCATCTCCTGCATCGCTCCGATCCGGTCCTCACCGAAGAACATGTGCTCGGTCCGGCACAGCCCGATCCCCTGGGCCCCGAACTCGCGGGCCCGGGTCGCGTCCCGCGGCGTGTCGGCATTGGTCCGGACCCCGAGGCGCCGGAACTTGTCCGCCCACGCCAGCACCTGCTCGAACTCGTCACTGAACGACGCCTCGACCAGCGGCACCCGGCCCGGTATCACCTCGCCGGTCGCGCCGTTGATCGTGATGACGTCCCCTTCGAACACCTCGCGGCCGTCGACCGTGAACTTGCGGGCGTCGTAATCGACCCGCAGCGCCTCGCACCCGACCACGCACGGCTTGCCCATGCCCCGCGCGACCACCGCCGCGTGCGAAGTCATCCCGCCCGCCGCGGTCAGGAACCCCTCGGCCCGCGCCATACCCGCCACATCGTCGGCCGCGGTCTGGTGCCGGACCAGCACCGTCTTGCGTCCGGCCTCGGTCAGCTCGATTACCCGTTCGGACGTGAATGCCACCTCGCCCGAAGCCGCGCCCGGCGAAGCCGCCAGGCCTTTCGCGATGACCTCGTACTTCGCATCCGGGTCAATGCCCGGGTGCAGCAGCAGCCCGACCTCTTCCGGGTCGATCCGCTGCACCGCTTCCTTCCGGGTAATGAGCTTCTCCCTGACCATCTCGGCAGCCATCCTCACCGCGGCACGCGGGGTGCGCTTGCCGGCGCGGCACTGCAGGATC
>CBDUZK010000029.1:0-16997 GCA_965371675.1 uncultured bacterium
ATCGAATCCTACGAAATCACGGTGACCGGGGTGACCGGCAAGTTCCGCAAGGTGCTGGAACGCGTTTCGCGCCAGGCGATTCGGTCGGGAGACACGTTGCTGCTGACGGTGCGCACGCAGGAGGAAGTGGACAAGGTCATGGCGATAGTCCGCGAGGCACGGGTCCACCTGCAGGCATTGGTGCCCCGGCGCAAGACACTGGAAGACCATTTCATGTCCTACGTCCAGGAAAGGGAAGAGGGGAAAGGCTGATGCTCAGGCGAATCTGGTCCATCGCGCTGAACACGTTCCGAGAAGCGATCCGTGACAAGGTGCTGCTTTCCCTGCTCGTGCTGGCGATTATCGTGATGGGGAGCGCCAAGATAGTCCAGCCGCTGGCACTCGGGGAGGAGGCCAAGGTCGTGCAGGACATGGGCCTGGCTGCAATCACGTTGTTCTGCGTATTGATTGCGGTCCTGGTCGGGGGCAAGCTTGTTTACAAAGAGGTCGAGAAGCGGACCATCTATATCGTGCTGGCCAAACCGGTCCGGCGCTGGGAGTTCATCCTGGGCAAGTACTTCGGCCTGATGGCGGTGCTGCTGGTCAGCATCGTGATCATGACCGTCGGGTTCTACCTGGTCTTGTTTGCCACCGGAGTGCCGTCGTCCGCTTACCTGCTCGTCGCCCTGCTTATGACTCTCTTCGAATTGGCGATTGTAACCGCGGTCGCGATCCTGTTCTCCACGTTCGTCACCCCGATCACCAGCGCCGTGTTCACGTTTGCAGTCTATTTCGTCGGACACCTTACGCGAGACCTGCGCCTGCTGGCGGCAATGAGTCCCTCGCCGGTAGTGAAAGTGGTCAGTCAGGTCATGTACTACGTACTGCCCAACCTGAACAACTTCAACGTTCGGGGCGAGGTTGTGCACAACGTACTTCTCAGTCCCCAGGTGCTGGGTCTGTCCGCGCTCTACGCGGTGGTCTACACCGCGACCCTGCTCCTGGTTTCGATTGCGATATTCAACCGCAGAGATTTCTAGGTGGTCGAGGAAATCACACACCGGCCCCGATTGCCGGCTCGTTTCGGTCCGCTCAAGACGCTGCTGCCGGTGGCACTCGTGATGTGGGGTTTCGTCGGTGTGTACCTCGTCCAGCTCGGCATCGACGGGTCCAGCCGGGAGCGCCTGCACGAGAAGGCGGTTGAGGAGATGATGTACTTTCCGTCCGGGAAGTTCATGCGCCAGGCTTCGATTGAATACGAGATGTTCGTGTCGGACATCGTCTGGCTGCGTGCAATCCAGTACTATGGCCACCACTTGATGACCGACCGCAAGTACGAATGGTTGGGGCACGTGTTCGAGATACTGACCGCGCTCGACCCGAGGTTCATCGGGGCCTACCATTTCGGCGCGCTCACCCTGGCGTGGGATGCGGAGAAACCCAACGAGGCAATCCGGTTGCTGGTCGAGGGCATGAAGCGGAACCCGATGAACTGGCAGTTGCCTTTTGACGCCGGGTTCATCAGCTATATGCAACTCCGCGACTACGAAACGGCGGGCAAGTACTTCAAGATTGCATCCGAACTGCCCGGTGCCTGGCACATCGTGTCGCGCTGGGCTGCGATGTCGACCGCCAAGGCCGGCAGTTTCGCGGCCGCGCGTGACCTGTGGGTTGACATATACAACGGCACCGAGAACCGGAAGCTGCGAGAGCTGGTTGTGCGACAGGTACGCAAGCTCAACTTCGAGGAAGGGCTCCAGAACCTGCAGGCGGAGGCGGACCGGTTTTTCGAAGACCGGGGAAGACGACCGAGAAGCCTGTTGAGTCTAGTCCGGGCGGGCTACGTGGACCGCATACCGAAGGAACCCTACGGTGGGCGGTACTACCTCGCCGACGGAGAGGTTCGCAGTACCACGCCGCCACATATGAGGGAGTGACCGGTTGCTGCGGGGTGGAAAACTTGACAACCCGACTGTCTTGACATATAACTTAGCGAGGAGAACTTAAGATGCGTAACCACAGAGGCTTCACCATTGTTGAGTTGCTCATTGTCATCATGATTATCGGTATCCTGATGGCGATGATCATGCCGAACATCCGGGGCGCCCGCGAGCAGGCTCGCGAAGCCGCTCTGAAGATGAACATGCACAACGTTCAGGTCGTGATTGAAGCGTTCCACATGGAACAGGGTTACTACGCCGACGATTTCTACGAGGATGAGTATGGCGCCTACTTCCCGGGCGGGGTCTGGAACGAGGAGATCGGGCGTCTGCCGACCAACCCGTGGAGCGGCATGGAGATGGACCCGGATGAGTTCGACACGGAGGACTACGACAAAGAGGCGGACGCAAGCAACACCGAGGAAGACGGGGCTAACGACATCTGGGGTTACGACCGCGGCCAGATTATCTACCTGGTGTGGGACCCGCCCGGTACCTGGTCGCCGACGCACTACGGTCTCGTAGGGATTCAACACAGCGGGTTGTCGATGCGGTCGTGGAACGCGGATGAGGACTTCATCATCTTCGTGCTGCACAACTGACGTACCATCATGAGTAATCGTCATTACAGCTTGACACGGTTCGGGACGAGTTCTAGAATTGGTTGGATGCATCCGACTTTGAGCCGAGCGCATGGATGGAGTCTGGTCGAGTTGCTCGTCGTCATCTCAATCCTCGGGATTATCCTCGCGTTCTTCGTCCCGCCGATTGTCAGCCGCATCACTACCCACGCCCGGGTTGTTTCCACCCAGCAGGAAATGGACGTGGTGCGTGACGCAATCGCGGGCAACCCGGACGTGATGCCGGGCGGCCAGCTCGTCGCAACCGGGTTCAAGAACGACGTCGGTCGGTTCCCGCGCCACCTGATTGAACTCGCCACCAACAACCCGTTCGAGGACATATACACGCAGGTGATGTACGTCGGCAAGGAGACGATCCCGTCGTGGAACCCGTATACGAAGAGAGGGTGGAACGGTCCCTACGTCCGTGAAGACGGGAACATCGGGTACATTGATGACGTCTGGGGTATTCCGTACCGGTATATGGTCGACGGCAACGATACAATTGGACTGGAGAGCGCCGGTCCGGACGGGGTCTTCTTCGGCCAGCCCGGGTCGAGAGTCGACGATGACATCAAGGTGAGGTTCTAAGAGTCATGAAATCACCCAGGCTGACCGCACGCGGCGTCACTCTGCTTGAGTTGCTGATTGTGATGATGATCCTGAGCCTGATCCTGACCGCCGCGGTCAAGACCTGGGATGTGACGCTGGAGCGGGGGCGGTTCCAGACCACGCAGAAGAAATTGAGCCAGCTTGTTTCAGTCATAGCCGGCGACGAGGGTTATGTTGTTGCCGGGAACCGGGTCGACTTCGGCTACATCGGTGACATGGGCCAGCTGCCCCAGGTTCTTTCCGAGTTGGTCGTCGACCCCAATCCCGGTCTCAGTCCCGACACCAATCCGTGGCGTGGCCCGTACCTGCGGTCGACTTTCAGCGAGTCGCCGGACGGATACCGGATTGATGGCTGGGGCGACTCGATTGTCTACAGCCGCGAGAGTCTTTTCGTCCGGAGCTACGCCGGCTTCGGTCATACGAACCCGGGTAAGTGGATTACGCGCTACATTGACCACACGAAGAGCGACCTGATGTACAACAGCATTTCCGGCCAGGTTCTTGACGTTCGCGGGTTGCCGCCACCCGACAGCCTGTTCAACGGTGTCGACATCACCGTTGAGTTGACAGGTCCGCGCGAAGGGAGGATACAACCTCTTCCTGTGGATCTGTTGACGAATGGTCAGTTCGCGGCTCAGAATGTGCCGCAGGGCAATGAACACCAACTGCGTGCCGTGTACCGGTTTGTCGGCCCACCGCTGGATTCGGTGGTGACCCATAAGACGGTGACGGTCTACCCGGGTCTTGGCGCGCGCAGCATTCTGCTCCGGCTCAACACCGACTGGACGGCTCACTAGGAGCGATGAATCATGAAACTTAGATCCGGTTTCACGCTGATGGAGTTGCTGGTCGTACTCATGATCATCGGGATTATGAGTACCGTTGCACTGCGGACAATCGATGCTACCCAGAACCGGGCTTTTTTCGACCAGACCGTGGAGGAAATGGACAAACTAGTCCAGGCGATAGTCGGTAACCCGGACATCGTTGCCAACGGGCGCCGGGTTGATTTCGGGTTCTACGGGGACCTGGGCCGCCTGCCCAATACCCTTGAGGAACTGGTCCACAACACGTCCGGCAGCCAGTACTGGCACGGCCCCTACTTCCGGCGGAAGTTTCTCGGCGACAGCACCGGATACCTGTCTGACGCGTGGGGCAATCCGTATACATACGACCGCACGACCGGGCAGATCGCCACAATCGGGAACGGTAAGTTCCCGATGACGCTCCGGGTTGCGGATTCCCTGCCGCAACTGGCGAACAACACGGTCGTCGGCACGGTGACCGATGGCAGCAACAACCCGCCCGGCGATGCGGATGTCAAGGTCAAACTGCACTACAGCAACGGACTCAGTACCCCGCTGCTGTCCGTGGGCGAGGGCGGGTACTACTCAATCAGCAACGTGCCGATCGGTACGCACCGCCTCGGCGTCTACTACCTTGGCGACTCGATCAGCCGTTGGGTTTCGGTTGCCCAGCGGTCGCGTAACGTGGTTGATTTCCGGTTCGGCCAGCCGTTCCGTGACTTCCTGGGCATGGTCGGCCCGCCGGTCCTCGACAGTGATACAGCCGGGTTCACGGTGTCGATTGTGAACGACCACACCCAGTCGGTCAGCATTGAGGACATCTATTTTGCCGACGCGCCGGACTCGGCTTTCTTCCGGATACTGACCATCGACGGTCATGTGCGTACCCCGGTGTACCCGCTGGCACCTGGCGCAAGCGGGTTTGGCGCGGGCGATACGGCGCCGATCGGAGGCAGCGGCAGCTACCCGGTTCCCGGGAACCGGGCGGAGATCGTGGCTATTGGATTCCATTTTTTCTATCAAGACCCACCGGGGGCGACCAACTTGGCGAAGATAAACGGCAAGACGTTCAGGCTGAGATTCAGTGACGGTTCTGAGATCACCTTCACCTTGCCCGTCAGTCCTTGACGGATGACATAAGGAGGAGTATTGGCAGGTAGCGTGTTCAAGAATTTGTTCGGAGGCGGCGGCAAAGGCACCCTCTGCATTGACATCGGATCGAACTCGGTCAAGTTTGTCAAAATGGAGGGCGGCAAGGTCGTTGACTACGGCTTCAAGGAAATCGGTGAAGCCTTCGACGTCCCGTCGATCCTGCGCGAACTCATCAAAGACTACAAGCCGAAGGACGTCTTCAGCTTTGTCTCCGGTCCGTCGGTAAGCGTCCGACAGGCGCCGTTCCCCAAGATGAACCGGCGCGAGTTGAAGGACGCGATCATGCTCCGTCTGGAGAAGTATTCTCCTTTCACTCTGGACGAAGCCATTCTGGATTTCAAGACCCTCGGTCCGGTCCGGGAGGCGGGTGCGATCAAGGACAATGTCATGGTTGTCGCCGCCCGGAAGGACGTGGTGTCGGATCATATCTCGACGCTGAAGAAGGCCGGGTTGGAACCCACGGCAATCAGCGTGATTCCGTTTGCCCTGCAGGCGGCGGTCAAGAAGTTCGGCAATGCCAGGCCGGATGAGACCGTCTGCGTACTCGACGTCGGTGCGGAGTTCACCGATATCGTGTTCATGAAGGGCGAACGGCTCGATCTTGCCCGGGCGATTACGACCGCGGGTAACGCCATCACGGAAGCAATGACCGTCGCAATCACGACCGAGGAGGGCCAGTTGGCGCTCGACGCCTACGACGCCGAGAAACTCAAGCGCCAGTACGGCATACCGGATGAGGAGAGTGATGAGAAGCTGCCGTCCGGGATCCTGGTCAAGCGCCTGGCGACGCTCCAGCGGCCGGCGCTCGAACGGTTCGTGGCCGAGATCAACCGGTCAATCGACTACTACCGGCGTGAGTTCGGCGAGTCGAAGATCGACCGGCTGCTCCTCTGTGGCGGCACGGCGGCGATGCGCGGTTTCAAGAGCTACGTCCAGGTCAACCTGGGTATCCCGACCGAGTTCTTCGATCCGTTCCGCGCGGCCGGGCTCTACAAGAAGGAAGGCCAGCCGGAGGACGAGATCGGCCACCGGCTCGTAACCGCCCTCGGTTTGTCCTATGACCATACGTCGGTTGACCTGCTGCCGGGAGAGCTGAGAACCGGCAAGTCCGCAGTCCAAGATGTGCGGTTGGTCACGGTTTTCGGCATACTCTGGATTGCGCTGCTGGTGGTTGTCTATGTCGTGCTACTCGGCGCGGCCGGCGCCAAGGCGCGCCAGGCGACGCAGCTCGAACGTGACCTCGTGAAACTCAAGAAGGACAGCAGGGAGTACTTTGTCCTTGAGAAGAAGGTCGCAGAGTTCGAGGCGAAGCAGAAGAGCCTGACCGATATCGTCGGCGAGCGGTTGCGGACGGTTCCGTTGATGGCCGAGATGACCAGTGTCGTCCCCGCGAACATCCAGCTCAATACGCTTGCCCTGTCCGGACAGAAGAACGTGAAGATGACCGGCGTCGTATCCGGCGAGCCGTTCCTGCTCGACGTGAACCTCTCGCAATTCCTGATCGACCTCGAATCGAACGCACTGTTCAAACGAGTCCAGCTCGTATCCAAGAGCCGTACCGCCATGCAGGGGGAAACGGTTCTTGAATTTGAAGTCCAGTGCGCAATGGAGTAGACAATGGCACTTTTTGAAAGACGAGTTCTACTGATCGGCATCGGGGTCTGCATCCTGCTTGCGGTGTTCGCCTGGTTCGTACTGTACCAGCCGCAGGTGCAGTCCCGCCAACGCAGCGAGGTCGAGGTTGCGAAGCTGAGCAAGGAGATCGAGGAGACCCAGGCGCGGATACGCGGCATCGGCCGATTACGGGTGCGTCTGGTTGAGCTTGAGGAGGCAAACGCCGCTTTCGCGGCCCGGATCATGCCACGGACGGAGATGCTTCCCATGCTCCGGCGTCTTGCCGGCATGGCCAAGGACCAGCGTGTTCGCTTCCTGGAAATCAGCCCTCCGGGTCTGGATACGCTCATTCAGAAGGAGACAGCATCCCGGCCGGTTCGCGGGGTGCCCTTCTACATCACCGTGCAGGGGCGGTACAGAAATGTCGGTCGCTATGTGCAGAGCCTGGATAAGTTTCCCTATTTCGTTCGCGTTCCTGACTTCGAGATCACGGCGCGGGAGGACATCCGGCCGGAGATCGAGGTCAAGCTGCTGGTTAACCTGTACACTTCGAGCCTGTCCGGCGGGGGCGAGCTTTGAGGCGAATTGTTCTCATAATCGCCATCGTGGCGGTTGTCGGTGTGGCCGGCTACTTCCTGCTGCGTCCCAAGAGTTCCTCGGGTACGCAGAAGGCCTCTTCTTCGGAGACCGACAAGCCGAAGCGGAAGACACGTTCGGGCAAGGTCGCCGGGCGGATCAAGCCGAAATCCAAGGCGGAACGCCGGGCTGAGAAGAAGCGTCGGAGGAAGGAAGAGCGCCGCCGGAAGAAGGAAGAGCGTCGCCGCAGGCGAGAGAAGAAGCGCCGTCTCCGGGCTGCGAGGCAGAAGCGCACGCGTCGTCGTTCCAAGCGCCGCGGCAAGAAGGGGACGCTCTATGTCGTCAGCGCGATTGTCTCGCTCGGGGATGAGAGCTATGCGCTGGTGGACAGTCGCCGCGTGACGGTCGGAGACGTAGTGATGGGACGTCGGATCGTCGAGATCCGACCGGATCGCGTTATCATCGAGGCGTTCGGCAAGAGGAGGACGGTGCGGGTCGGTGAGAGCATCGTGCCGTACAGCTATACCTCGCGGAAGAAGAGACGTTAATGACACCTGGACTCTATCGGGCCAGCATGTTCTTAACCGTGAAAGGAGCATCGTGAAACAGCGGGTTTTGATTATCCTGGGCATGGCGGTCGGACTGCTTGTCCTGTACACGCTTTTCTTTGGCGCCCGGCCAGTGGGCTCGTCCGCGGATCTGAGCTCAGCTGCGGCCCGGCTTCAGGGAGTGGTGGCGACCGAAGCTACCGGGTCGACCCAGGCGGGCGACGCGGTGGTCCCGGCGGATGAGGAACAGCTGCCGGCCGGCTCTGCCAAGAAGGGTACGGACAGCAAGACGGACGGCGAGCCGGAGCAGGCTCCGATCGTCTGGGGCAGTGATCCGTTCGTGCGTGAGTGGCTGATGGTGAATGAGCTCGCCGAGCTCAATCTGAAGGCGATTACGCTGGGCGGTGACAAGGCGTACGTCCTGATAAACGATCAGATTCTCGAAGAAGGTGACGTGATCAGCGGCAAGCGTATTGCCCTGATCGAAAGCGACAAGGTAATACTTGAGCAGGGTGGTCGGACGTTCACTCTGCTGCTTGGGGAGTAAGCTACTATGATGAAGAGAGTTATTCTCGTTTCTGTCCTCGTTCTTGGTCTCGCGGCGGTGGTCACGGCTGAGGATCAGGTGACCATCACGGACATCACTGTGGACAAGTTGCTGGATGGCGTCCGGGTTACAATCGTCTGCGACGGGCCACCGAACGTAAGTTCTTTCGTTTCCCGGCAGCCTGCCGCCGTCGTGTTCGACTTCATGAATGCCGGGACCGCGTTCGAGCAGGACCGATTCGATTCCGACTACTACCCGGTTGCGGCGGTGACCGTTCAGCCGAGTGAGGCTACTGCCGGGGTGCGCGTGGCGATTCGATTGCGTGACCTGGTCGAGAGCAAGGTCACCCAGGAAGGAAACCTGGTTATCGTCGACCTGGGTACCATGTCGATCCCGGAGTCGGGCGCGCCGGCGTTCAAGGATCCGTTTGTCGGCAAGAACCTCACACTGCTGGTGAAGGATGCGGATATCGATGACGTGCTGCGCATGATCGCAAGTCAGTTCGACCTCAACATCCTGGTTACGCAGGATGTCAAGCAGATTGTCACGGTGCGGTTGAACCAGGTGCCGCTGCGTCTGGGGCTTGATGCCCTGCTCAAGTCGGCGCTCTGCAACATGGTCGAGCTCGAAGGTGGTGTCATCGTCGTCAAGCCGATCAAGAAAGAGATGTTCGGCGAGATGGAGACGAGAGTCTACGACCTGGATTACGTCGAAGCCAATGACGTCAAGAACGCGATTGAGGAACGTCTGCTCTCACCCGATGGGCGCGTGATGGTGAGTTATCGGCGCGTTGGCAAGGGTGGTGGTACTGACCGCAGCGCCGTGCTGGTCGTGAGTGACCTGCCCGAAGCCCATGAGATGCTGGCAGAGTTCCTGGCTGTGTTCGACCGTCCGGTTGCTCAGGTCGCAATCGAGGCGAAGTTCATCGAGACCACCAGAACCTCGGAGGATCGGTTCGGCATCGACTGGCAGATCCGGGCGAGCGCCAATTCCGGTCCCTGGGACCCGGAGAACGACTTCGCGATCCCGATTACGTTCGACGGAATGATGCTGGGCAAGATATCACTCGACCAGATGAACGCTTCGTTGGAGGTAATGGCAACACGCGGCAACTCCCGGGTCCTTGCGAACCCGCGTACGATTACGCTGGACAACCAGACGGCGAAGATCAGCATGGGTGTCGAGGTGCCGCTGAGGGAAGTTTCCAAGGACGAGACCGGACTGGTGACGTACACCTGGACGACACGTTCGATTCCGATCAAGCTGGAGGTTACACCGCACATCACGTCCGACGGGAAGATCAACATGAGCGTCAAGCCCAGCGTCGAAGCGATTACCGGCTGGGTCGGTTCGGCCGATGACCAGCAGCCGATTGTCGCCAAGCGGGAGGCCGAAACCCAGGTTACGGTTGCGGACGGGGAAGTCATCGTCATCGGCGGTCTGGTCAAGGAAGAAGAGACGCGGACCGTCGGCAAGATCCCCCTGCTGGGAGACATCCCGATTCTCGGGCACCTGTTCAAGAAGACTTCGATTCGGCGCGAACAGAACGACTTGATGATCTTCATTATTCCGCATATCCTGCCGGAGAGTTAGGATGCTGGACGCAGACGGCGCATGGATATCGATGAACTCCTGCGTTATGCGGCGAAGTATGGTGCTTCCGATCTTCACATAACTGTCGGCAACCCGCCCATCATCCGTGTGAATGGGCGGTTGAAGCCGATCCCGGGACCAGCGCTTTCGCAGAGCGATGCGGAGGCGCTGGTTCTTCCAATCATGACCGAGGAACAACAGGCCGCGGTGAAGCGAAGGCGTGAGGTCGATCTTTCCTACACTTGGGGAGGTGTTTCCGGCGGGCGCGGTGAATCGAGCAGTGTCGGCCTCGAGTACGTGACGTCAGACCGGATTCGGGCGCGCGTGAATGTGTTCCTTGACCTGGCCGGTGTCGGGGGCGCGTTCCGCATCATCCCGGCCAGGATTAGGACACTCGATGAGCTGCCTGCGCCGCAGGCGGTTGCGGATCTGACCCGGTGCCAGTCCGGGCTCGTCATTGTCACCGGTCCGACGGGATGTGGCAAGTCGACCACGCTCGCGAGCATGGTCGACCGGATCGACCAGGAACGTTCGGCCCGCATCATTACGATAGAAGACCCGATTGAGTACATATTCCAGGGGCGTAATTGCCTCATCAGCCAGCGGGAGATCGGCACGCATTCGCAGTCCTTCTCGGCGGCCCTGCGGGCCTGCCTGCGGGAGGACCCCGACGTGCTTCTTGTAGGGGAGATGCGCGACCTGGAGACGATTCGACTCGCGTTGACCGCGGCCGAGACCGGACACCTTGTGCTGTCGACGCTGCACACGAATAACGTCGCACAGACGGTGGACCGAGTCATCGATGTGTTTCCTGCCGACCAACACGAGTACGTGCGGCAGATCTTCGCAAACGTCATCCGGGGGATCGTCTCGCAGAAGCTGCTGATGCGCAAGGACGGACGTGGCCGTGTGGCCGCGCTGGAGGTGCTGGTTGCCACACCGGCGGTTCGCAACACACTGCGCGAGAGCAAGTCCCACCAGGTGTATTCGCTGGTGCAGACCGGCTCGGAGCACGGGATGCAGACTCTGGACCAGAGCCTGGCGGGCCTGGTTCGTCGCGACCTGATATCGCTTGAGACTGCCCGGGCCGGGGCGACCGACCCCAAGCTCTTTGCTGACCCGGAAGGGAAGGCCGGAGTTGCGGCTGAGTGACGACCTGGGTTCTGATTGGTGTGCTCGGGCTGCTCCTCGGTAGTTTCTTCAACGTCTGTATCCATCGGATACCTCGCGGCCAGTCGATTGTCACGCCGCCGTCGTCCTGTCCGAAGTGCCGCAGGCGCATCAGGGCATACGACAACATACCGGTTCTAAGCTGGTTGTTGCTGCGGGGCAGGTGCCGCCATTGCGGCAAACGTATATCGTTTCGCTACCCGGCGATTGAACTGTTGACTGCGCTCCTGTTCATCGCATGTTTCCTGCGTTTCGGGTACACCTGGGAGACTCCGCGGGCAATCCTCCTTGTCAGTTTTCTCATCATGCTGGCGCAGATCGATCTTGAGCATACCGTGATTCCGTTCCGCTTGAGCATCCCGGGTTTCGGGCTTGCGATTGCGAGTTCCCTGCTCCTGCCATCCGGTGCGTTGCTGGATGCGGTGTGGGGCGCGCTGGCCGGGGCGGCGTTCGTCCTGGTTTCCTGGTCGTTGTGGCGCTACGTCCTGAGCGGTTTTTTCCGCCGATTCGGGATCGACCAAAAGGAAGGAATGGGTGGCGGTGACCTGCCGCTTGCGGCCATGATCGGCGGTTTCCTGGGTTTGAGCCAGACGGTCGTGGCCCTCTTCGCTGCGGTCGTTTCCGGTGTGGTCATCGGTCTGATTCTGCGCTATGCGGGTCGGTCGCGCCGGGGGCAGCAGATTCCGTTTGGTCCGTTTCTGGCCGTCGGTGCCCTGGTCGGACTTTTCTTCGGCTCGGCGATAGCCGGTTGGTATCTCTCGTTCGTGTTCGGCTAGCGGCCCCGAGTCCCCCAGTAACCCTGCAACCGCCTGCGCCCAAAGAGAACGGGGAGGCCGAGAGGCCTCCCCGTAGTCCAGCAGTCTTCTCAGATTACTTCAGGATGACGAAGTCGACGCGGCGGTTCAACTGGCGTCCTTCGTCGGTGTCGTTGGGAGCGATCGGACTGCCCTCGCCGTAACCCTTGCCCACGATGCGCTTCGGGTCGATGCCGCCGTACTGTACGAGGAAGTTCACAACCGCGTAGGCCCGCTTCTCCGAGAGCTTCTGGTTGGCTGCGTCGGACCCGATAGCATCGGTGTGGCCCTGGATTTCGACGCGGATATCCGGGTTTTCCTTCATGATGCCGGCAGCCTCGGTCAGCGCCAGATAGGACTCGGTGCGGAGCTTTGCCTTGCCGAACTCGAAATACACGCCCCGCAGCGTCAGGACCATGCCCTTGCTGACCATCTCGTAGATACGGTTCGTGGTCTCGCCCTTGTCGATGGCGAACACGCTGGTCTGCGGCAGGTAGCCCT
Organism: uncultured bacterium; assembly: GCA_965371675.1. Lineage (GTDB taxonomy): Bacteria > Hydrothermota > Tepidihabitantia > Tepidihabitantales > Tepidihabitantaceae > DSBX01. The sequence continues at coordinate 12,453 of CBDUZK010000029.1, forward strand.
GGACTTCGACCTTGACCTCGTAGGACCCGACCGGCAATTCGGTCTCAAACTCACCGGTTTCGGTGTCGACGCCGATTCTGGCGCGCTTGGAGTCCACGAAGTTGATCGAGGCAGCCAACGCCTCGCCGGTTTTCTTGTCCACTACCTTGCCGGAGTATGTCCCCTTCATGTCGAGGGGCGCGAGGCCGACGTTGAGTTTGGTGAGCCCACCGTCTTCAATCTCGACAACCCGTCGCTCGGCGAAGTAGCCGTCTTTCTCAATCAGGACACTGACCAGTCCGGCCGGTACGTTGTCGACCCGGAAGAAGCCGGTTATCTCGTTGGAGGTCGTCGGTTCCAGGCTCATGCCTGCGAAGCTGACCTGCGCCGTCAGCGGCTCGCCGCTGTACTGGTTGTACGTGCGTCCGGCCACGGTTCCGTAGGGAACCAGTGGTCTCAGTTCGAACGTGTGGTTCGCATAGCCCTTGTCCGTGATTACGAGCGGGACGGCCTCCGGAATATAGCCCTCGGCGGTCGCCTCGACAACCACGACGCCGACCGGTGCTTTCTGCAGGAAGAAGATACCGTTCTCGGCATCGGTCTTGCGCTGCTTGAAGCGTCGGTTCGGGGACCGGATGACCGCGTTGAGCGGCATGCGTGTGCGGGCATCCACGACCTTGCCGGCCAGCCGGCCCCAGGGCTTCGGTTTGGGCTTCGGGAACGGCGACACGAAGCTGAACCCGAGGATGGCTTCGTAGTCCGGCACCGAATCGGTGACGCCGATTTCGACACCGCCGTTGATGTGGAAGTACGGCATCCGGATTCTGACGCCCGGGGACACGCGGGCACGAGGCGTGTAGCCGTCACCGATGAACGCCTTGAACTCCTGGCCTTCAGGTATCTCGGACGTCGCCTCGACGAAGACATCGATGGCGTCGGAGCTGAACTCGATGCCGACGCCGGCGAACTGACCGCCTTCGTCTTCAAGGCTCTGGCCGTAGTTGAACATCAGGGTGGGCAGCGTCTTGTACAGGTCAGCGAAGCGCAACGCCCCGATTGCCCGCCAGGACTTGCCGTTGTTCCACAGGCCGTCCATGAACCCGTCATCCGCGAAGTAGTACTCGTCGCGAGCCATCGTCCAATGGCCGCTTCCCGCCAGCTTCAGGACCGGCAGGAACGGCAGCGACAGCTTGGCGCCGAGCGCCTGACCCTGCCAGTCGTAGTAGAGCCGGGCCGGACCGGTCTTGAACTCAGCCACCCCGATCAGGCTGCCGAATACTTCAATGAACGGCACCGGCGCGTAGCTCAGTTCCATGCCGAAGAGAGGTCCCCTCCAGATGGAGCTGTCACCGGCGAAGGCTTCCCGGTTGAACATCCAGCGGTTCGCGAAGACGAGCGCGCCGTCCTCTTCGACCCGCGCGTCCTGGACGCGCCACAGGCCGCGACCGCCACCGAGGGCGGGGTCAGCCGGAGCAACCGAAACGGCGAACGCCGCCAGAAGCACCAGTACGGTCAGTTTCTGCATCTTTCCTCCTTTGCCATAGTACCACTTCGCCATCCCTCGATTCGCAGGATTCACCGCAGGCGCAGCCTGATCCCGAACCGAAAGGAAGCAACTTCTTCAAGCTAGTCAGAGTCTAGGCTAAGCCTATGTCGTGTCAAGATTTGCCGCTGTTTGGGCCATGAGCGCGAGAAGAAGCGGGGGAGACGTTGGTCTCCCCCGCGATAATCCGGCCCGGACGGACTATTCCTGCTGGCCGAGAATGAAGAACTCGACGCGTCGATTCAGCGCGCGACCTTCTTCAGTGGCGTTCGAGGCAATCGGGCTGGATTCCCCGTAGCCCTTTCCGACCAGCCGTGAAGCACTGATTGCGAAGTTCTGCACGATATAGGTGACTACCGACTGGGCCCGGCGTTCGGACAGGTTCTGGTTGTATTCGTCCGAACCCTTGGAGTCGGTGTGTCCCTGGATCTCAACGCGGATCGTCGGGTTGTCCTGCATGATCTTGGCAGCGTCCTGCAGAGCGGCGTGCGACTCGGACTTGATGGTCGCCTTGTTGAAGTCGAAGTATATGCCGCGCAGCGTGATCGACATGCCTTCCTGCACCAGTTCGAAGTCGCGGATGAGCGGCTTGTTTTCTTCGATGACGATAGCCGCGGTCTGCGGCAGGTAGCCTTCGGACGTGACTTTGATCGCGTACGAACCGACCGGTATCTCGTCCTTGTAGACGCCGGTTTCCGGGTCGTTGGCGATGTCGGCAAGGCCGCTGCCCGGGAAGCTCACCGTGGCGGCAATCGGCTCACCGGTCTTCTTGTTCGATACCTTGCCGGTGATGGTCGACCTCATAGTCAGCGGTTTCAGCGCGAACGTCGGGGAGGCGACGCGACCTTCTTCGACCTGCACAGTCAGCGTGCCCTTGAAGTACTCTTCGTTGGTTGCCGTCACCGTGTACACTCCGACCGGTACGTTGTCGATCCGGAAGGCGCCGGTGGCCGGGTCGGTTTCGACCGCAGCGACGTCCGTTCCCGGGAACTCGATGGTGGCCGCGAGCGGCTGATTGGTGTTGGCGTCGGTCACGATACCCGCGATTACGCCATAGGTGACCAGCGGACGGAGCGTGAACTCGTACTGCGAGACCGCGTCCGCCGTGACCTCCACCGGGATTGCCTGGCTGTGGTAGCCTTCGGCTTCGACCGCGACAACGACAACCCCGACCGGGACTTGCTCGATGGTGAAGATGCCTGCCTCGGATGTGGCCAGAGCCTGGAGCCTCGGGCTCTCGGGGAATGTCACATTGGCGAGGAGGCCGTTGCTGGTGCGGTTATCGACGACCTTGCCGGCGATGATGCCGAACTGCGGCGGTGTGCGACGACCAAACGGGGTGGCGATGACGAGGCCGAGAACCGCCTCGTTCGGCGCTTCGGAACCCCATGAGAACGTGTAGCCGGCCTTGAACGTCGCGCCGGAAGTACCGGTTCCGAACGCGACACCGGGGGTCAGCCGGATTTCGCCGCTGTCGGTGTCGAATATCCCAGTCGATCCTTCCGGCTGGAGCGAGCGGACCTCGGCGAACAGCTCGAACTCGTCGGCGGCCAGTTCGACCGCGGCTCCGTAGAACGTAGTGTTTTCGGCCTGCCCGTAGTTGAACAGCAGGTTGGGCAGTGACGGCGACAGGTCCTGGAACTGCAGGGTTGCGAGGCCGCGCCAGCCGAATCCGTTCGTCAGGGCCGGGATTGCGTTGGGGTCCTGCCAGCCCCGGTTTTCGTTGTTGTCACGCTCAATGAACTCGTACGTACCCATGGCACCGAGTTTGAGCACGGGGATGAAGGGAATTGACAACTTGGCGCCGGCTCGGAGGTCATGCAGGCCCCAGCCGAATGCCTTGTCAGTCGCCGTGATGTCCTTGGGATACTGCACTACCGCGCCCCAGGCACCGAACACCTCGGCGCCGACCCAGCGGGTCGACAGCGGAGCATAGTTCAGTTCCGGCGCGACCACGTCCCCGACCCAGACTTTGTCGGTGGCGGTAGGGGGCAGTGGGTTGCGTCCCAGTGCGTGAAGAGAGATTGTCAGGCCTGCGTCGGACTCGACCAGGGCGTTCTGAACGCGGAACAGCCCCCGGCCACCGCCGATGCCCGGGTAGGCAGACAGCAGTACCGGGAGTAGCAGGATTGCCGTGAGTGCGATTCGTTTCATGGTGTTCCCCCGTTGGTTCGGGCTTGTCGCGGTTGCTTGATTCAACAACCTGCCGGCCCGATCAATGACGGCCGGCAGGTTGCATAGTGTTGTGAGCTACTGTCCAAGACGGGACAGGTCGTCGTAGAAGTTGCCGAACTGAATGGCGACGTCCTTTTCGGCTTTGACCGTCTGGTTCGACACGTAGTCGTGACCTTCGATGATCACGTGAGCCGTGACCAGGGCGACGACACCGTACTCGTCGTCCTCCGGGTCTTCCTGGAGGTCATCCGCAAAGGCGTTGGCTTTCCATCTGCCCGGTGCGATCAGGATTTCGGCGCGGACCAGCTTGTCTCCTTCCGGGTCCGATTCGACGCTGGCGCTCATGCCTACCTGTACGGATTCGTAGTTATCGCCGGTTTCCTGGTTCGTGTAGACGATTGTGGCTCTCTCGATGTTGGCCCAGTACGGTGTCCAGGTCGGGAGACCGAGGCCGATTTCCACGTACTGGAATTCGATTTCCACGATGTCCGAGGGAACCTCACTGACGCTAATAAGCTCAACCTCGCCTTCCTCGTCTTCGAGTCGGATTACCCCAAAATCGACGAGGTCGGATATTACCGGTTCACCCTGGTTGATCCGGGTAATCCTCAGGGCGCGATCACGATCATTGCAGCCGGTCGTAAGGAGCAGACCGGCAACAACGACAACTGCAAACAGACCGAAAACGATTCGACGCATAACGAGACTCCTCCTTTTGTGTAATTCTAGTAGTTCGGTTCAGGCTGTCAAGTTCTGTCTCCGCCCCTGTGAATGCACGGCGACACACCCGCAGCCCGGCAGGCGGGCGGTACACCTGCCGGGCTGTCGGTTCCGTGCCGGTCGTGTCC
>CBDUZK010000030.1:0-16859 GCA_965371675.1 uncultured bacterium
GTTGTTCAGCTAGTTGTCAGCCTGGTTGTTCAGCTAGTTGTCAGCCTGGTTGTTCAGCTAGTTGTCAGCCTGGTTGTTCGCCTAATTGTCAGCCTGGTTGTTCAGCTAGTTGTACCCCTACTTGCCGGCTTAGCTGTCGGGTTAGATGCCAGGTTAGATGTCGGGCCAGATGCCTTGAGGGCAAAGATGGAGGACTGAAGACTGAGGACTGAGGAAGCCGCGCCCGAACTAGATTTGACTTCCTGCGAATCCTGGGGCAGCATAAGCGCATGAGGAAGGTTCCCCCGCCCGGCCTGTTGCCCGTCATGCTCTGTGTCCTCATCCTCTCCCTCACCTCCCCTTTGCCCGCGCAGACGGTCTTCCGACACACCTACGGTGGCGTGAGCTTCGACCGCGGCTACTCGGCAGCGCAGACGGCGGATGGCGGCTACATCATCACCGGCGACACCCGGTCCTTCGGCGCCGGCTACCGTAACGTCCGGCTCATCAAGACCGACGCATTCGGTGACACCATCTGGACCCAAACCTACGGGGGCGCGGAGAGCGACTACGGCTACTCGGTTCGGCAAACCACGGATGGCGGGTATATCCTCGCCGGCCGTACGAATTCCTTCGGCGCCGGCAGCTATGATTCCTACCTGGTCAAGACCGACGCCTTTGGCGACACCATCTGGACCCGGACCCACGGCGGGACGAGCCGCGACTACGGCTACTCGGTGGCTCAGACCGCGGACGGCGGGTATGTCGTCACCGGCACGACGCTGTCCTCCGGCGCCGGTGGCTACGACGTCTGGCTCATCAAGACCGATGCCAACGGCGACACCCTCTGGACCCGGACCTACGGCGGCCCGGACTGGGACAAGGGCTACTCGATCCGGCAGACCGCAGACGGCGGGTACATCATCACCGGCTACACTGCGTCCTTCGGTGCCGGCAACTACGACGTCTGGTTCATCAAGACCGACGCGGCTGGTGATACAATGTGGACCCGGATCTGGGGCGGCACGGACGACGACGTCGGCCGTTCGGTGGCGCAGACCGCGGATGGCGGCTGCTGCACGGTTGCAGCAGCCGAGCCGGTCCGGCTGCTGGTCCACGGAAGCATCGCGAGCTACAACATCGGCGGAGGCTTCCACAACGATATCTGGCCTACGAACCGGTGGATGGGGTTCTCCTCCTATGACATCCTGTCGTTGGGCATCGGCGCCCAGTGGCACGGAGTCGGAGCCCTGCTGCTGTTCAGGACGTTCGAGGGCTTCCCCACCGGCCAGGTGTACCGGAAGCGGGGAGAACCCTACCTGCAGGTCGTGTACGGCGCCACGCACAGGTGGACCAGTCCGTGGCCGGCGGTCTACGCGTACGCCAGCTTCGAGACACTGAGATTTCGCAAGTACGGCGAGCCCGATGTGGGTGTCGGGGCCAAATGGCGATTCTACGCTGTCAGCCCGGACGTCCGGATTTCCTGGCACAGAGTCACGCAGCCGCCGAGGGTGTGGCCCCCGATTCAGTGCGACTACGTCAAGGCGACCATCGGCCTGGAACTCGGCGGACTCTGGGCCATCCGGCTGTACTAGCCCATGACACGCCTCGTCCTCGCCGCACTGGTCGCCCTCCCCTGCTTCCTCTCAGCAGCACCGGACGACTCGGTCAAGGTCGAACTGGTGTTCGACGGGGAAGGGACTAGCAGGGACGCTAGCCGTTCTACGCCCGTCCCCGCCCAATTTCCGATTCCAGATTCGTGATTGCAGGTTGCGGAGAAGCGGCAGTGTGCTGCCGCAATCCAAATCACTTCCGCTATCAGCGTTTATCCGTGTCCATCCGTGGTTGACTCTCCTCTTGGTGTTTCCATTCCGGTTCCCGGGCAGCCGGGTTGACTGGTAACCGGGCTGGGCTATTCTTAGCGGCATCTGCCAATGAAAGCAATACCAATGCCCCAGTTCGGCGAGGAAGGCCTTGCCCCGAAGCCGGGTCACAGCCTGACCCCGGTCGAAATCACCAGGGAGCTGGACCGGTACATCGTCGGCCAGGATAAGGCAAAGAAGGCGGTCGCCATCGCCCTGCGGAATCGCTGGCGCCGGGCCCGGATTGAGGGCGCCATCCGCGAGGAAATCCTGCCGAACAACATCATCCTGATCGGCCCGACCGGCGTGGGCAAGACCGAAATCGCCCGTCGCCTCGCCCGCCTAGCCCAGGCCCCGTTCATCAAGGTCGAGGCGTCGAAGTTCACCGAGGTCGGGTACGTCGGCCGCGACGTTGAGTCGATGATCCGGGACCTGATGGAAATCGGCGTGGGCATGGTGAAGTCCGAGATGACCCGGGCCGTGATGGCGCGGGCCGGGGAGCTGGCCGAGGACCGGTTGCTCGACATCCTGCTGCCGCGCGCCCCGAAGCGGGAAGGCGAACCGGACACGTACGAGGAGTCCCGGGCCAAGCTGCGCCGCAAGCTGCGCGCGGGCGAGCTGGACAAGCGCACCGTGGAGATAGACTCGGCCAGCGGGCACAACCCGTTGTCCGACATGCTCTCCCGCATCGGCGGCGGCGACGAGTTGACCATCGAGCTGCAGGGCATACTGTCCGCGAACATGCCGACCCGGACCCGACGCCGGAAGCTGACCGTGGCCGAGGCGAGGCACATGCTCACCCAGGAGGAAGCGCAGAAGCTGGTGGACATGGACGAGGTCATCACCGAGGCCCGGCGCCGCACCGAGGAAGCGGGCATCGTGTTCGTGGACGAAATCGACAAGATTGTCGGGTCCGACGCGCCGTCGCAGGGCCCGGACGTATCACGCGGCGGGGTCCAGCGCGACCTGCTGCCCGTGGTCGAGGGCAGCAACGTGCTGACCAAGCACGGCATGGTGCGCACCGACCACATCCTGTTCATCGCCGCGGGCGCGTTCCACAAGGTGAAACCCGCGGACATGATTCCCGAGCTGCAGGGCCGTTTCCCGATCCGGGTCGAGCTGAACGCGCTCGGACAGGACGACCTGGAACGCATCCTGACCGAACCCGAGAACTCGCTGCTGCGGCAGTACACCGCCCTGGTCGCGACCGAGAACGTGAAGCTGTCGTTCGACAAGGACGCAATCACGGAAATCGCGGCCACCGCCGCGCACGTGAACGACAACACCGAGAACATCGGCGCGCGCCGCCTGCACACGGTCATGACCGCGCTGCTCGAAGACATCCTGTTCCGGCTCCCGGACCCGGGAACGAAGCGAATCAGGATTACCGCCCGCCAGGTGCGGGACAAGCTGAAGGACATCGCCGAAGACAAGGACCTGAGCCAGTACATACTATGAACAAAGACCTGACCGCAATCACCGACCTGACCCGGGACGAACTGCTCGCCCTGCTCGACCGGTCCGCGGAGTTGAAGCAGGAACTGAAGACCAGGCCCCGCCTGCCCCTCGCCGACGGCCGAATCGCGGCCCTGATATTCGAGAAGCCTTCCCTGCGCACCCGCGTCACCTTCGAGGTCGGGATGCGCCAGCTCGGCGGCTCCGCCATCTACCTCGGGCCGACCGACATCGGGCTGGGCAAGCGCGAGACCGTGCCGGACGTGGCCCGCAACCTGTCCCGATGGGTGGACTGCATCATCGCCCGTGTGTTCGAGCACGAGAAGATAACCCAGCTCGCCGAGCACGCGACCGTGCCGGTCATCAACGCCCTGTCCGACACGGCCCACCCGTGCCAGACCCTGGCCGACCTGCTGACCGTGAAGGAACACCACGGGCTCGAAGATGCCACCATCGCGTGGACCGGGGACGGCAACAACGTCTGCCACTCGCTGATGCTCGGCTGCGGGGTCACCGGCGTGAACCTGCGGGTCGCGACCCCGAAGGGGTTCGAACCGACCCGGGTGGTCATCGGACAGACGACCGAACTCGCCCGGGCAAGCGGCGCGGAAATCACCATGACCAATGACCCGGCCGAAGCCGCCGCGGACGCGGACTTCATCTACACCGACGTCTGGGCTTCGATGGGCCAGGAGGAAGAAGTCGTGGCACGCGACCGGATATTCCGGCCGTACCAGCTCAACGCCGAACTGCTGCAGAAGGCGAAACCCGGTGCCAGGGTTCTGCACTGCCTGCCCGCGCACCGGGGCGATGAAATCACCGAGGAAGTCCTGGACGGGCCGCAGTCAGTCGTGCTCGACCAGGCCGAGAACCGGCTGCACGCGCAACGGGCCCTGCTGGCCGCGCTGCTGAACCGGCCGGACCGGAAATGACCCAAGGAGATACACAACCATGAGAATCTTCATCCTGCTGGCCAGCTTCACCGGACTGCTGCTGGCGGTCCCGGTCGGACTCGAACCGGTCACGGTCACCGCATCGGACGGGACCGAACAGACCTTCCTTCGCATCAATACCGGCACCGGGGTAATCGATGACTTCCCCGGGGAACCGGTCTCGCCCCCGCGTTTCCCGGCCGACACCGGCGTGCTCTGGGTCGACCGCGCCCACCAGGACGCCATCTGCCAGTCCGTCGCCCTGTCCGGTGACGGCGGGCACGTGTTCGCCAACTGGTACCTGAACCACGAACGCGCCGCCTACTACCGGACCCTGGCCACCAATGTTCCGGTCTGGATCAGCCCGGGCGAGTACCCGTGGATGTACGGCGGCCGGCAGATCGGCGCGTCCGAGGATGGCTCGGTCCTTGCGCTCTCCAGCACAGGCAAGTGCTACAAGTGGTCCCGCCTGAACCCGGTGCCGGACTGGGAGCACGCCTATCCCGCCACGATGAACGGGTTCGCGCGGGCCTCACACGACGGCGCGGTGGTCGCCGCGGTGCAGAACGGCACGCTCTACGGGTTCGACGCGCAGACCGGTGACACACTCTGGACCGCGCCGGTCAGCGAGCCCACGCGGCTCCAGGGCCTGGACCTGTCCGACGACGGTTCCGTCGTCGCGGTCACATTGTACGACTCCTGCCTCGTATTCGAGGACGGGGTCCGGCGCGACCAGTTCGGCATCGGCGCGAGCAACTGCGGCACCCAGTACGCGGCGGCAATCTCCGGCGACGGCAGCCTGATTGCGACCGGCGACTACTACGGCCGGTGCAAGCTCTATCGCTGGAACGGCTCCAGCTACGACCTCCGCTGGACCGCGAGCGTCGGTACGCCCTGGTGCGCGGGCATCGCCATCTCCCGCGACGGTTCCACGGTCGCGGTCGGCACCGGGTACAATGACGGCAAGCTCTGCGTGTTCGACTCGAGCTCGGCCACGCCGCTCTGGGTCTACCAGGGCTACGGCTCGCAGGGCGCCTACGTCTCGTCGATTGCGTTGTCGGCAGACGGCTCGCGGATTGCGGCCGCCTCCTGGGGCGACCGGGCTCCGTCCGGCACCTTCAAGGTATTCACCGTCCACAACCGGTCCGACACCACGCCGCTGGTCGGCATCACCCGCGACGACGAGCCCGGGTCCATCTTCGCCTGCGACATCTCGGACGACGGCACGTTCGCGGTCTGCGGCGGCAAGGCGGTCCACGCCCAGGTCATGGGCAGCGGCGGCGAAGTGTACGCGGTCATCATCGGCGCCGGCCCGGCACTGAACGTCGGCGTCGAGGCGATTGCCGCGCCCGCTCGCCACATCCAGGTCGGTCAGAACATCACGCCCCGGGCAACGGTGCGCAACTACGGCGACGCCGCCGCCGACTTCCTGACCCACCTCCTCATCACCACGATGGCCGACTCGGTCATCTACCATGACAGTGTTGCCGTGACCGGCCTCGGCGCAGGCCAGACCCAATCGGTCAGCTTCGCCGGCTGGACCCCGGCCTACTACAACCTCTACCGCTGCGACTTCTACACCGTTCTCGCCGGGGACGAATACCCGGGCGACGACACGCTGGTGGTCAACGCGAAGTGCTTCCACGACGCGCGACCCGAGCTCATCAGCCCGCCCAACGCGGAGAACACCGTCAACATGTCCATGACGCCGAGGATTACCGTGCACAACAGCGGCTCCTACAGCGACGCCGTCCCGTGCGGACTCATCATCAGTGACTCGGCCGGCGCCGTTGTCTACTCCGAGAGCACCACGACCACGACCCTCGGTCCGGAAGAAACCGCGGTCATCTCGCTCGCGGCCTTCACGCCGCTCGACGCCGGACCCTACACCGCGGTCGCCTGGAGCGCGCTCCCGGAGGACTTCATCCCGGGGAACGACACGTTCCTGCTCGATTTCCGGGTCACCTACGAAATCATCTACGACGACGGCTCGTGGGAAGCCTTCTACTGGGTCGGACGCCGCGACAACGACAAGTTCTACGTCCGGTTCACGCCGACCCTGACCGCGCCGCTCTCACTCCGGCACGGCCGCATCTACGTCAACATGGCGAACACGCCGTTCGACTACATCATGGTCTGCAAGGACAACGCGGGTCGGCCTGATACCAGTTCCGTGATCCAGACCGTGACCAACGTCATGGCCCCGGTCGCGCCCGGCTGGGCCGAGTTCGACCTCGACATCACCCTCGCGACCGGCGACGACGTCTGGCTCATCTGTCACTGGCCCGAGGGAAGCCCGGCCATCGGCGTCGGCGCGGACAACAACGCCCCGATCGACCTCCGCTCCTACATCTCATCGAACCAGGATACGTTCCGGCTCTGGACCACGCACGACTGGATGATGCGGCTCACCCAGTCCCCGGAGGTCGGCATCGAGGAACTCACGTCCGGCGAGCGCCGGGCCCTGCGCCTGCGCGCCCCGCGGCCGAACCCGTTCTCCGGCCGGGTCAGCCTCAACTATGAGGTACCGCGTGCCGCCCGGGTCGAACTCCGGGTGTTCGACGCCGCCGGCCGCCAGGTCGCCTGCCTTGCCGACGGCCTCCACCAGCCCGGTCGCTACACCGCGAACTGGCGGACCGAAACCGCGCACTTGACCGCCGGCATCTACTTCGCCAAGCTGCTGGTCTCGGATACCGGCGAATCCAGGGTCCGGAAGCTGATACTCGCGCACTGACCACCAGTGAACAGCCCTGACATCCTGATTGTCGGCGCGGGCCCGGCCGGGCTGACCGCGGGCATCTACGCCGCCCGCTCCGGCCACAAGACCCTGATCCTCGAACGGGCGATGCCCGGGGGCCAGGTCGCAGTCACGCCCGAAGTCGAGAACTACCCCGGGTTCGTCGACCCGGCGAACGCCTTCGAGCTCGCCCAGGCGATGGAACAGCAGGCCCGCCGGTTCGGGTGCGAAATCGAGATGTCCGAAGCCACCGGCCTGCTCACCGACCCGGTCGCGGTCGAGACCGCGGCCGGCAAGACCAGGCCCGGCGCGCTGATTGTCGCGTCCGGGGTCCGGCCGCGCGAGCTCGGCCTGCCCGGCGAGAAGAAGCTGCGCGGCCGCGGCGTCTCCTACTGCGCCATCTGCGACGGCCCGTTCTTCAAAGGCAAAGAAGTCGCGGTCGTCGGCGGCGGCGACTCCGCGCTCGACGAAGCGCTCTACCTCGCCGGCATCTGTGCGAAGGTCCACGTCATCCACCGGCGGGACGAGTTCCGCGGCTCGGGAATCGCCGAGCAGCGCGTGCGGGACAAGGACAACGTCCACCTGGTCCTGTCGAGTATCGTCACCGGCCTCAACGGCACCGCGAAGCTCGAATCGCTTGAGATCACAAGCCGCAAGGACGAATCGAAACACGAGCTCCCGGTCGCGGGCCTGTTCGTCTACGTCGGCTCCGTGCCCTACACCGACTGGTGCAAAGGCGTCGTCGACCTCGACGAATACGGGTTCGTCAAGTCCGACGCCCGGCTCGCGACCAGCGTACCCGGCGTCTTCACCGCCGGTGACGTGCGAACCACCCGCCTGCGCCAGATCGCGACCGCGGTCGGCGACGGTGCGCTCGCCGCGATGATGGCCCACGAGTACCTGGTCTCGACCCGGTAGGCCATCAACCGCACGCGCGCCTGCCGCCGGTTCGCTGCGCTCCGGCACGCGGTGCTGGTCGCAACGCTTCTCATCCTGCCCCTCGTCTGCGCGCGTCCGCCCGAGCCCGCACCACCAATCAGGGAGCAACTCAGGCAGACCGTTGACCGGTATGCGGCGGACAGTTCATGGCTCCTGGGCATCGCGGTCTATTCCCTGAAGCACGACTCGCTCCTGTTCGCGTCCAACGACAGTTGCGCCCTGACCCCGGCCTCGAACCAGAAGCTGCTCACCCTCGCCTGCGCCCTCGACAACTGGGACAGCACGCTGGTACGGATAATCGAGACCCGGCTGCGCAAGTCCCGGCTCAAGACACACCTGTCCCTGGTGGATTCGGCCGCGGCCGAGACCCTGGATATGGACTTCCCGGCCGGGCCGGTGGGCTACCGATACCTGGTCTGGACCGGTCGGTGGAGCGACAACCGGCTGGCCAACTGGCTGGCCCGTGCAATGTGCCGGTCACAATCCGTGAAGCTGCAGGAACTCGTCAATACCCTCCTTGACTCGGCCCGGGTTCCCCGGCCGGGGCTGACGGCAATCGACGGCTCGGGCCGGTCCCCGCGCAACCGGGTCGCACCGATTACCCTGGTGATGCTCCTGCGCGCCATGCACCGTTCCGAACTGCGGGACCTGTACCGGGACCTGCTGCCCGAACCCGGCCTGGACGGCACCCTGATTCACAAGGGTCTCGGCCTCGGCCACCGGCTGAGAGCCAAGACCGGGTACATCAAGGCGACCTTCGCCCTGTCCGGCTACCTGTCCGCCGAAACCGACACCTTCGCCTTCTCGTTTCTCGCCAACAACTGCCCGCATGGCCGCTCCGCCTACCGGCTGTTCACCCGCCTGCTCCTGGCCCTGTACCACTGGAACGCGGCCGACACCGTTGCGAGCACCCAAGAAACCGGGGCGGCAACGCCGCCCCGGTAACGTACTGCAATCAAGACTCAGTCGATAACCAGCTTCCTGGTCCGGACATGGTCTCCTGCAACCAGCTTGCAGAAGTACACACCGGAGGCAACACGCCTGCCGTTGTTGTCGGTCATATCCCAGGTCGCCCGGGTCAGGCCCGGCTTCGCCTCGCCCGACACGAGCGTCTTCACCAGCCGGCCGTTCAGGTCGTAGAGCCCGACGCTGACCTGGCCGCCGAACGGCACCTGGTAGCTGACCTGCACGCTCTTCTGCGCCGGGTTCGGCGCGGTCACGAGCGTCACGTTGAAACCGGGTGCGAACGGGTCGAACTCCTCGACCCCGGTCACCGAGCCCGAAACGAACAACAGGGCGTTGTGAATCACAAGCGCCCAGTCGCCGGTCCGCTCCGGCCGGGCCAGAATGCCGGGATAGTGGTTGACACCGACCACCTTCTGGTTGACGCTCACACCTACGTACGGCCGGCCGTCGGCCCACCGCGCGACCGAGTCCGATGTGACGAAGCTCGAGCCGCCCGCGTAGTACCCGCCGACCGCGGTGACGCCCGCCATTATCGGGTGGCCCGAGTTGTGCCAGCCCATGGTCGTCGCTGCGTGGGTGTTGGCGCCGCGGCTGATGGTCGCGTAGTCGCCGGTCATCACCCGGCCTCCCAGGCCCCAGCCGGTCGAGAAGCTCCAGTGGCAGGGAACCACACCGCCGCCTGCATCCACGTAGTCGGCCAGCACGTTGCCCAGCGCGTTCTCGTCGGCGTAGGTGTAGTTGGAATGACAGCCCACCGCGTCGTACGGCGTCAGTTGCCCGAGGGTCGGGGTCGAGGTCCGCACGTCCATGACCTCGACGCTGTCGCCCAGCGCTTCCAGCCGAACCACCAGGGTCGTATCCGGCGGGCCGTAGTCCGAGTAGAGCCACAGCACGCGGATCTGGTCCACCGCCTCGGCCACGGCCTCAAGCGTGTCGTTGGTCCGGTTCTCATCCGCCGCGCAGTTGTGCCACATCGTCACGTCGTACATCGCGCCGACCGGACCGATCGCCCAGTTGCTGCCGAACGTAAAGGTGCGGGACCCGTGCGCCGGCACGCTGTCGATGTCGATGCTGTCCGAGTAGACGACAACGTCCGCGCCCGAATCGATAACGCACCACGCCTTGAAGCCGGTCTCGGTGTAGTCCGTGCTCGCAAGCGTCAGGCGCGGGGTAACCGACTGGTTCGCCCGCACCCGGCCGCCGATGTTCATACCCGCGGCAATCACGTCGTGGCCCCGGGTCGTGGTCGAACTCGTGATAGTGTCGTTGCCCCGGTTGGTGTCGTTGGGCATGAAGTGCCAGAACGTCAGGTCGTAGGTCTGGCTGCCCGGCCCCGACTGCCACACCGAGAACTCAATCGTGTCCGTCACCGCACTGTCCAGCCGGGGCAGCACATACGTCTCACTGTACACCTGCTGTCCCATCGAATCGATGGTGCAGTGGAACGCCACGTTCGTCTCCTGGTACGTTCCGCGGTTGCGCACCACCAGCGTCGGCGTTATTATCGTATGCGGATTGATCAGCGCCGGCGGCACCACCACCGGCCCGACCGCCACGTCGTGGCGCGGACCCGGCAGCGGCGTGTTGGCGATGCACAGCATCGCATCAATCCGGCCGGTGCCGAACGTGTTGTTCTTCGGCTGCGCGCCCCGCGGCAGCACCGAGCCTTCCATGATCTCGTCGACTTCCTCCGGCAGCAGGCCCGGGTTTCTCTCCAGCATCAACGCGCACACGCCCGCCGCGCACGGCGTCGCCATCGACGTCCCCGACATCTGCGTGTACCCGCCGCCGCGTCGCGTCGAGGTGATGTTCACGCCCGGCGCGCTGAAGTCCGGCTTGTACAGGCCCGGCGGGTACGGGTAGTCGTTGAACGGCGCAATCGTGTCCCACGTCACCGGACCCCACGACGAGAAGCTCGCGATGGCGTCATTGTTGTCGGTCGCCCCGATGGTGATGGCGCCTGACAGGCCGCCGGTCGTGTCCGACGGGTGCGGCCAGGGGCTCGGGCAGTTGCTCGGACAGCCAACGTTGTAGGGTGTGTGACTGGTACCCTCGTTGCCGGCGGCGATGAAGAACGGGATGCCGGCCGCCGCGACGTTCGTCACCGCCTGACGCCACACCGCTTGACGCGGGCTCCAAAGATAGATAATCCAACGCAGCGACATCGTCAGCAGGTCCGCGTGGTTGCCGGGCGACAGCGGCGGCGCGATGCTGAACTGCATCGAGTTCATCACCGTGTTCTCGGCAATCGTATCCGGGTACGGCTGGCCGATGCTGGTCTTCGTCCGCGTCGACATTATCTGCGCCTTCGGCGCCATCCCGGTCGTGTCGCCGCCGGTGCCGTCACCCGCCACCGTACCGCACGTGTGCGTGCCGTGACCGTGGCTGTCCATCGGGTCGTTGTCGTCGTTCTCGAAATCCCAGCCGTGATTGGGGTAATTGGGGTCGGTCCACATGTGGCTCGCAAGGTCCGGGTGCGTGTAGTCGCAGCCGGTGTCGATGTCACCGACAACGACGCCGTCACCCGTGTACCCGTGCACCCACCACACCGAGTCCGCCTTCACCTTCGACACGTTCCACTCGATGGTGTAGCTGCCGTCGGTCGCGTCCGCCGCGGCCGAACTCGAACTCGCGGGCACCAGGCCCAGCGCGTTCTCGGTCACAATCTTGTCCCACTGCACGAACCACACGTCCGACCGCTCCGCCAGCGCGTACACCACCTCCGGCGTCGCCTCGCAGTACACCGCGTTCACGATCCACAGCGGCTTCACGTTCGCGACGTCGCCGGTGGCTTCATGTCCGCGCAGTCCGGCCAGCAGCCCGGCCTGGGTCCGTTCCGCCATCGCCTTCAGCGACGTCACCGTCACTTCCCAGCGCTGGTCCTTGTCCTTGATGGTGCTGATGATACGCTCCGCATCCAACTGCTCCTCGAGCGCAATCATCACCTCAATCCGCTCGCCCGCGTCCAACCCATCCATCTGCTCCACCAGCAGCGGCTCGATTGGCGCGGCCATTGCGGTCGTCACCGCCAGCACGGCGATGGACAGCAGGGACAGTACACTTCTGTTCACGCGACCTCCTTTAGCGATTCCTTATCCTGCGAACGCCGGCCCGAAACTCACGTGCCGGCAGCCTTCTAATAATCCTCCATACCCTGCAAACGCTGTCAAGCACGCGGCGGACCCAAACGTGGAGACGCCGAGTGGAATCGCCATACCTGCCTGCAGCAGGCTCATCCCCTTCCGGCCGGCGATGTCGAACGGGAAACGGAATCCGGACCTACCGCGCTACTCGGCTCAGCACCAGGTACGCGGCCGCAAGACGTCCACCGCACCCGGCGAGCCACCCCGGTGGGGACTCGGGCCGGAAGCGCAGCCAGAAGGTATCGGTACCGGCTTTGCCTCTGTGTTGCGGAGTGTGGCCGATCACGTGTCGCCGAAGCAGGGCTTTCGAGATCACCCAGCAGTGGGCGTCAGAAGGACACATCCCGAGGCATATCGCATACTCGTAGTCCTGATCCCGCAGTTGCTGAAAAACATAGAGGCCGCTGGCCCATTGCGTCGAGAACTTAATCTCCATCCGACGTCCGCCAATGACCCGGTCAGCCTCGGAGTCACCGCTGCTGGTAACGTCCAGGCCTTTGGCCGCACACCAACCTGATACCAGTTGCTCCCCGATCTTCCCGCGTTGCCGAGACGAAGGAAGGCGCTTGATCCAGGCAAAGGGACTGCCGCTCCACGGATCATCCGCAGGCTCATAGTCCGGCTGCAGGGTTGCGGCCAGTCCTGCCAGAATCCGTACGTCCGGGTCGGATATCGTCATGTGCAGCCCTATAGAGACAAGATCCTCTGCTCGTCCTCCATCTCGCAGTCCGAAGGATCAAACCCGATCCACTCGACAGCAGGGTCGCGTGCGAAACGCCGGGCCATCACCTGCAGCGCCTCCTCGTTGTTGTCGACCAGGACGAACCGCCTGCCGAGCGCGCGGCAGGCCTCGCCGGTGGTACCGCTGCCGGCGAAGAAGTCGAGCACCACGTCACCCGCGTTCGAGGATGCCTGGATGATTCTCTTCATGATCCCCAGCGGCTTCTGCGTCGGGTACCCGGTACGTTCCCTGCCGTTGGTCGGCACGATGGTATGCCACCACGTATCAGTGGGCAGTTTGCCGCGTCGGGCCTTGTCCTTGCCGACGAGGCCGGGAGCCATATACGGTATGCGGTCAACCGCGTCGCCATTGAACACGTAGTCGGTCGGGTCCTTGACGTACACAAGGATGTTGTCATGCTTGGCCGGCCACTTCTTCGTGGAACGCGCTCCGTAGTCGTAGGCCCAGATGATCTCGTTCAGGAAACAGTCACGCCCGAATACGATATCCAGCAGGACCTTGCAGTAGTGCACCTCGCGGTAGTCGATGTGAAAGTACAGCGTACCCTTCGGACTGAGCACCCGGTGGGCCTCTCTCAGACGGCTGTCAAGGAAGTCCAGGTAGTCGTCGTGGACGTCAAGGTAGGACTTCGCGCCGACCTTGATGGTCCGATAGCGGAGCCCCTTGAAACCGGTCCGGTCCCCGTCGTCGGCCCGGACCGTGCGGATTGCCGCGAGCTTCTGACGACGCCCGGTGTTGAATGGCGGGTCGATGTAGACCAGATCCACCGACGCATCCGGCAGAACCCGAAGTACCGGGAGATTGTCGCCGAGTACCACCCGGCCCCGGATACCTTCGACACTGAAATCAACCAGACCGGCGAGCAGTTCCGGGGACAACGACGAGGAATTCACGTACCCGTAGGATATGACAGCCGGTCCGGTTGTCAATGCCGGTGGATAATCCCTGCATTTCTCGCTGATTCTGGTACACTGTTAGGTAAGGAAAGGAGCGTCAATCTTGACACCAATGAAGCTCGCAATCTGCAGCATCGGCTCGGCGACCTGCCGTTTCCGGGTCCGGACGGTTCTAAACGACTCGTTTTCCACGTGCGTTCCTTGGCCGTGCAGAACCCCTGCCCGGACCGTATGACCGTGAACCATACCGCGCCGCGTTCCGGAAGTGATTCCGTGATGACTCCTACGCCCGGTCCGTCAACCCCGATTGCGAGCACTCCGGCGAACAGTCCTGCGAGCGGTCGCGCGAACAGTGGCGTGCGCCGTGCCGAAGACGCTCAATTGAGCCCGAACTCCAAGTGGCGCAACACCGGGACTTACGGACCGGACGGTTATCCCCACGACCGTCCCGGGGATACTCCCCCAGGGAGCGGTTAGGGTCGCAACGTGCGTATCACACCGACAATCCCGCTGAAAGGTGTCGGGGCGTTCGGCCGCAAGGGCCTTACGCACGTGTTCGACCCGCTGGCCCGGGCCGAAGCGGCCCGACGCTACACCAATGCCCGTCAGGAACTGGATGGGTTCGTGAGAGTCCTCAACGTATTCGTGGACGACCTGCCCGGGCTGCGGGTGCCTGAACGGAACCGGCTGATGAACCTGGCGCGGCGGATATACGGGCTGGCCCGACGCCACCGGCGCAAACTGCTGCTGGTCCATACGGCCCGGGCCGGCGGCGAGTGGCTGCGCCGGGCGTGCGACCCCGGGCGGGTGCTGCTGGTGGTGAAACATGCGCTTGAACTGCGCGGCGTGACGCTGACCGGGCAGGAACAGGCACAGTTGGCCTCGGACCTGGACGACTACCG
Organism: uncultured bacterium; assembly: GCA_965371675.1. Taxonomy (GTDB): domain Bacteria; phylum Hydrothermota; class Tepidihabitantia; order Tepidihabitantales; family Tepidihabitantaceae; genus DSBX01. Next base: position 14,554 of record CBDUZK010000030.1, read on the forward strand.
CCGGGGAATGATACCGGAGACCGAACGGCTGATTGCCGCGTCCGCGCCGAGGCTGCGGCGGCGGTTCCTGCGCCTGAGCGTTGACGAGCTGACCGACCGGGTACGGGAATACTTCGCCCGGTACCTCGACCCTCACACGGCCGAGAGCGCAACCGAAGAACTGGTGTGGAAACTGCTGGAACGTCGGGTTTCTGCCCTTTCCCCTTGAAGGCCCGGCCCGACCGCGCTACAATGAAGTGATGTTTCTGCTGTTGTTCGCACTCCTCGGCGCGGACTTCCCGATCAGCACCGCACCGAACTACACCGGCTACCCGGCGGTGTGCCGTGCGGAAAGCCAGTACTACGTATTCTGGGTAGACCAGCGGCAGCGTCCGAACACGTCGATCTACGCCTCACGCGTCACCGACACCGGGACCGTGCTTGACCCTGACGGGATCGAACTCTACACCGACAGTGCCGGCTACCGGTGCAGCGCGGCGTTCGACGGGACCAATTTCCTCGTCGTCACCCGCAACCACTGCTGAACGAAGGGCAATGTCATGGGAGTGCGTGTCACTCCTTCTCTCGACACCCTGGGCACGTTTGTCATCTGCAACCCGGCGGAGCCCGACCTGATCCAGGGCGACCCGGCCGTCGCCTTCGACGGCGAGAACTACGTCGTCGTGTGGGCGGACGAGAAACACGGGACGTCCGGCTACCATACTACCGTGGCAAGAGTGACACCGCAGGGCGCGGTGCTCGATTCGGGTGTCCGGGTCTCCCCGACCATCGGTGCGTCCGAATACCGTCCGAATGTCGCATTCGACGGCGAACGGTGCCTCGTCGTCTGGTACCGGTCTGGCACCGGCATCTTTGGTCGGTTCGTGGACTCTGCCGGTCGACCCGAGGGTGACGTCATCACGTTCGCCACCGGTGGCGGCGGCGGGCCTGACCTGGCGTTCGACGGCATCAACTACCTCGTCACATGGTTCACCGGCACCTATCCCGACCTTGAGCTTCACGGCCGCCTGGTCTCCCGCCAGGGCACACTCATCGGCGACCAGATCAGCATCGCAACCGGCAGCGGGTGTCACCGGTGGGCCGACGTGGTATTCGACGGTACGAACTACCTCGTGGTCTGGCAGGCCGGCAACAACAGCGACGGCCAGGCAATCCACGGCCAGTTCATCACCACCGGGGGCGCGCTCGCCGGGGAACGGTTCAGGATTTCCGACAGCACAGGCAACCGACGCTGGTGGCCGGCCATGGCGGTGTCGAACAGCAACTTCCTCGTAGCCTGGGGTCAGGGCTCGGTTACCGACATCTACGGCAACGTCGACGCCCTTGTCACCGGCGTCGCGGAAGGACCCGCCGCCCGCAGCCGTGCCCGTGGTCCCGGGCCGACCGTCTTCTCCGGGGACCTCGTGCCGACCGACCCCGGGCCGCACGTCGTGTATGACGCGCTGGGTCGGCGGGTCCCGGCCGGCCGCCTCAGGCCGGGCGTGTACTTCGTCGAGGGTGACAACCGCACGGCACGCAAGGCCATCCGGGTCCCCTGAACTCATTGCCCGAAGATGGTCCGCGGTCCTCGGCATCGAAACCGCATGCCCGGCGATCACACTGGAGGTATCGTGAGTAGAATCAGCACTCTATCCTGCATCTGCATGCTCCTCGCCGGGTTGTTCGCAGTCGGTTGCCCCGGAAGCAGCGCCGGTCCGTCATGGGACCGGTGGGGCGTCACCCGGCCACACGAATCCGAAACAACCGACGCGCGGTTCGCCGACGCGTACCGGCTCTTCTACGACGCGGAGTTCGATTCGGCCCGCGCGGTCTACGCGAGCCTCGCCCGCGACTTCCCCGGCTCCTGCGAGGCGCACATCGGCCTGAGCATGGCCTGGCGCTACCTCCGGAACGCGGACAGCGCGTACGCGGAATGCCTGCGCGCGCTCGAACTGGACCCGGACGCGACCGCGGCACTCTGCAACAACGGCGACCTCATCGCCCCCTACCACGCCCCGATTCACGCGCTGGAGACGATGCCCGAACCCGAGCGGGTCGAGCTGGCCGAACTGCAGTTCAAGCGCGCGGCAAAGACGTCCCACCCACTGGCCGCTTACGCCCACACCGGCCTGGCGGTGCTGTACATGACCCGGGGACGACTGCGGAACGCAATCCGCTCCATCCGGGAGCTGAACCGGGCCGGCTACTTCCCGGTCATGCTGAACGACTTCGCCCATGACCTGCTCGCCTCGTGCGAGCCGGACGCGGTCCTGTTCACCAACGGAGACAACGACACCTACCCGCTCTGGGCCGCGCAGGTCGGCGGA
>CBDUZK010000031.1:0-16739 GCA_965371675.1 uncultured bacterium
TCGGTCCACCCCGCGCCGCAGGCTTCAAGGGAGCTGATGATTGTGCGCAGCGTGGGATTGGGGACCGTGCCCGTTGCCAGTTTGAGGATGTACTTGTACCCGTGCGTTGGATTGAAGCCCATCAATTCCGATACCCTCATCTGCGACAGGCCGGCTTTCTGGCGAACCGACCGCAGCCGGTCGCCGAGTTCGGCCAGTCCGTTCAGGGCTTCGTGTTTCTTACGGCCCATGGTGTTCGGTTCTCGCTATCCATTTGAGGGTAGATAGTACGCAGCCCGGTGCCGGGCGTCAAGGATGCGGCCGTTGGCTGTCGCAGTGTGAGTTCCGGAACGTACCGCTTGACAGTATATATGGCAGGCGGTAGATTACACCCGTCCGGTAGCCGTCGCAGGCGCAGCCTGAGCCATGGTACGAGAATGACGTAGCGGACTCGTGAGAACTAAGGAGGATTGTAGATGAAAAACGCCGTCAGACTTTTTGCTCTGCTGGTCGCGGTAGTCGTGATGTCGGCCGCGCCCGGGTGTGCGAAGAAGTGTGTGAGTCCCGACGAGCCGATTGCCCCGCCGCCGCCGCCCGAAGTGATGCCCGAGATCACCGAGCCGCTGGACCCGGAGACGCCGGGGACAACCGGTGACCTGGGTACGGTCTACTTCGATTTCGACCGGTCGGAAATCCGGAAGGCCGATGCCGGGATCCTCGAAGCCAATGCCGCCTGGTTTGCGGCCGCGGGCGAGCCGGCGCAGGTCACGGTCGAAGGGCACTGCGACCCGATGGGTACGGCCGAGTACAATGTGGCACTCGGGCAGCGCCGGGCCGAGGCGGCCAAGGCGTTCCTGGTCGGATTGGGCGTGCCGGCGAGTCAGTTGAGTTGTATCAGCTACGGCGAGGAGAAACTCGTCACGACCGAGAAGGACAAGTTCGAGTTGAATCGCCGGGCCGAGTTCAAGGTCGGGGAATAGCGAAACCCCGAGCAGCGACCGGTAGTTGTTTGGAACGAATCCCGGGAATCCCGGGGCCAATTCTCTGAGGAGGAGATAGATGAAGAGTCGCGAAGTGCTTTCACGTGTGTTCATGCTCACACTGGGCTTCGTCATGGTCATGACGCTGGCCCGCGCCACCTGCGGCAAGACGCCGCCCCCGAAGTCACCGATGCTGATCTCACCGGCGAACGGCGCCCAGCTCGAGGAGCAGCGGCCGGTGTTCTCCTGGCAGGCGGTCGGTGATCTCAATGACTACGAGATCGAGATTGCGGACAACGATATGTTCCAGCCGGTCGTCATCGGCCAGGCGGTGACCGGTACGTCATTCGTGCCGGCGCAGGACCTGGGTGACGGCTCCTACTTCTGGCACGTCCGGGCGAAGCAGAAGGACGTCTGGGGTGAGTGGCAGGAGTTCGCCTGGTCGTTCGATGTGGCTACACCGCCGCCGCCGCCGCGCAAACTGACGCTGGCGTCGATCTACTTCGATTTCGACCGTTCCGACATCCGCAAGGGTGATGCCGGTGTCCTCGAAGGTAACGCCGCCGCAATCACGGAGGCGGCCGACGCGGATTTCGCGCCCCCGATCATGGTCGAGGGGCACTGTGACCCGAAGGGCACCGCCGAGTACAATATGGCACTCGGCCAGCGCCGGGCGGACAAGGCCAAGGCGTTCCTGGTCAAGATGGGCGTGGACGTCGACCAGTTGACATCCATCAGCTACGGCGAGGAGAAACTCGTCACGACCAACCCGGCCGAGTACGAGAAGGACCGCCGGGCTGAGTTCCACACGCAGAGCAAGTAGCAGCCCGGCCAGGTGAGTTTGACGGCCGGCAGGCTCCGCGGCGCAGTCGGTGGCAGCACCGTTGTGATTACGAGCCTGCTGGCCGTTGTTCTGTTCTCGGGCTGCGGTTATCACCGGGAGTTCTACCGCCAGGGCGTGGTCCTGGATTCGCTGGCGGTGCGCAACGACCGGGTCGAACGGCAACTGGCGCAGCAGGACGAGTACGTGCGCAAGCTCCGGGCCGAACTCCTGACCGAGATGGAGCGGTTCGAGGGCGAACTGGGGATGATGGATGCCCGACTCGTCGACCTGAATGAACGGCTGGCCCGGATCGGGCGCAAGCTCGGGGTGTGGCATACGGCGGTCGTCGCGCCGGCGGATTCGGCGGACTCGACTTTTGTCCCGCCCGATACCGTTGTGGTTCCCCCGGATACCGTCCGTTCCGGAGTGGACCCGGACCAGCTCTACAACACCGCGTATCTTGATTTCACGCGCGGCAAGTACAACGTGGCGATTGCCGGGCTCGAGCAGTTCCTGCAGATGTTCCCGGATTCGGACATGTCGGATAACGCCCAGTACTGGATCGGCGAATCGTGGTATTCGGAGGGTGACCTCACCCGGGCGGAGCAGGAGTTCAAGAAAGTGCTGATCCGGTACCCGACCGGCAACAAGGTCCCGGCGGCGTCCTACAAGCTTGGGTTGGTGTATCAGACCCAGGGGCGGCTCGATGCGGCCCGGCGTCAGTTCGAGTCGGTCATCGAGAAGTACCCGGGTACTACTGAAGCCAAGCTGGCACAAGAGCGACTTTCCCGGTAGAATCGGGCGATGGTCGAGACAGCCCAGGCAGGCGGCGGATTCTTCGAGCCCTTCCTGCGTGCCGGGGTGTTCGCGCAGGTCATCCTGTTCATCCTTCTGGCCGCCTCGATTGTGAGTTGGGCGGTCATCATCCGCAAGTGGCGTCGCCTGAGCCGGGCGCACAAGCAGACGCGACAGTTCCGCAACCTCTTTCAGCACCGGGCCCGGCTTGCCGACTACGAGAGCATCGCCCGTGACCTGACCGGGTCGCCGCTGTCCGCCATGCTGCTTGCCGGCATCGCCGAATGGGACAGCTTGGATCGGCACGTGGCCGGCCTGCCGGATCGCGTCGCACTCCTGGCACAACTGATACCGAACGTGACCGAGGCGATGGAACGGGCGGTGTCGCGGGAGCTGGACCGGCTTGAAAGCTGGCTGTCGTTCCTGGCGATAACGTCGAGTGTAGCGCCCTTCCTCGGTCTGCTGGGTACGGTGCAGGGCGTGCTGCGGTCGTTCATGGCGCTGCGCGGCCAGGAGTTCGTTACCCTGCAGAACATCGCCCCCGGTATCTCGGACGCGTTGATCACGACGGTCATCGGGCTGATCGTCGCCATCCCGGCCGCCATTTTCTACAACCACTTCGTTGCCAGGGTGCGGGATTTGACCTCGGAGATGGACCGGTTCGGGTCCGAACTGACCGGCATCTTCCGGCGGCATACCCTGGGCGCACAGCCTGACGAGCGGTCCACACCGGAGCAATAGTGCGCAGACGCCGGCTCAAGCTCATGTCCGAGATGAACATGACCTCGCTGGCGGACGTGAGTTTCGTCCTGATGATAATCTTCCTGATTGCGGGCGTCAGCTCCGCCATCACGCGACGCCAGGGCGTGGACCTTGACCTGCCGCGTGCCTCGACCATCGAACCGCAGAACAAAGAGGGGTTGACCGTCAGTATCCAGCAGGACGGTACAATCACGGTCGGTCGCCAGAAGACATCGAAGCGCGGATTCCCGAAGGCACTCGCGAGCCAGCTTGGTCGTAAGGACTACGACCACGTTTACCTCAAGGCGGACAAGCGTGTCGACTACGGGTTGGTCATGTACGTCATCGGTCAGGTGCGCGAGCAGGGGATAACCAACATCGGGCTCGTCGCGCTGCCCCAGCGGTGATGAAGCGCGAAATCCTGTTCTCGGTCGCCGGGCACCTGGTGCTGCTGGCGGTGCTGGGCGTCATGACTGCGGCCCGGGTTCAGCGGGAGCGACAGCGGCCCCAGGTGTTCCAGGTCAAACTGGTGAACCCGGGTACGCCGGTTCCTGCCAGGCGCCCGGACAAGGCGTCCGTGGTCGAACCGAAGCCGAAGACCCAACCCAAACCCAGGCCGGCGGAACCCAGGCCGGAGTCGAAACCGAACCCGGACATGGTGCGCAAACGCGGACTCGGTGCGCGCATCGAGGGCGCACAGGCGCTCGGGTATTCTTACTACCTGAACATCATCCTGTCCCGGATTGCGGACAACTGGTACAACCCGTACGCGGGCCAGGCCCGGACCTTCCTTGCCACCGTGTACTTTGTCATTGAGCGGGACGGCACGGTTGAAGACGTCAAGATCGAGAAGGGGTCAGGCGACGCGGCCTACGACCTGTCCTGCAGCCGGGCCCTGCTCGTGATTGAGCGACTCCCGCCCCTGCCGTCGGAATTCACCGGCGAACAGCTCAAGCTTCACCTCGAATTCGAATACAAGCCCTGAGGCTTGACAGCCGGGACATCCCGGCCTACCCTTAGCTGGATGCGAGCAACAATTGCGGCCGTCCTTCTGGGAAGCGTCCTGGTGGTGTTTTCCTGCCGGCCGGGCGGAGACCATCCGGAGACTCCCGGTGCCCCGCTCGGCCCGGTGCGGGTGCAGGCTGACACGGTGTACGAGTACAGGGCATTCACCCTGGCCCTGGACGGAGGTGTGATCGGGTTCCAGTTTGAATGGGGGGACGGCGGCGCCGGGTCGCTGACCGACTACGTGCACAAGGGCGGGCCGGGGCGGGACAGTCATGCCTGGTCGGAACCCGGCACCTATGAAGTCCGCGTGCGCGCGATTGACAGTGCGGACCTATCGCGCTCGTCTGCCTGGTCAAACCCGCTGCCGGTCGAAGTAGCCGGACCTGATTTTCCCTGGCGCCTGGTCGACTCCATTGACCCGGTTCCCGTGCAGTCATTGGATGTGCTTACGATCTCGCCTGATGGCAGGTTTCTCTACCTGGGTAACTGGGAAGGTCCCGCGAGTTTTGCAGCCATCCGCACCGAGGACGGTTCGGTCGTAGCCTATGTCCGGCTCGAGTACTCCAGTTGGAGCAATGATATGGATATCGAGGTGAGCCCGGACGGACAGCGTGTGTATGCCAGCGAGTACAACATCGGCATGGTGGCAGCAATCCGCACGTCGGACTATGCGATTGTGGACAGCTTCATGGATGGCTACTCGGAAGGGACCATGGCTATTTCGCCGGACGGCGAGTATCTCTACCTGCCGTGTTGCTTCAGTGTTCCCGACTCGTGCGGCGTGTTTGTGGTTCGAACCTCAGATATGTCAATCGCCGATACGATTTGGTGGCCGGAGTGCGATTGGGAAACTCCCTGCTGGCTGACGGTGTCACCCAGCGGTGATTTCTTGTACATTGCCACGGAGTGTCATCGCTACCTGTCCGCGATCCGATTGAGAGATGGGTGCCGAACCAGCCGAGTCGAGGGATGCGGTTATGGAATCGCGGTGCACCCGGTCACGGGCGATGTGTACGTGGGCCAGGAATCAGGAGGCCTCGGCGTACTGAACGCTGACTGTACCGTCGAGCTGCACCGCGTGGACGGGGTGTCAGCCTATCAGGTTGCCGTCACGCCGGACGGGCGGTACTACTGTGGGTTCACCCGGAGTGATTTGCTGGCGGTGCTTAGTGCCCGTGACAATACTGTGATGGGCAGCGTACCCGTGCCTCGAGGATACGGCAGCGGTATCGTTTTCAGCCCGGATGGCGAACGGATGTACGTTGCCCTAGGGGACGCCATCTACATCTACGAACGCTAGTTGGGCCTGGTCAAGGAGAGCGGGTTTCCTGCCGGGGTTGACCAAGCTTTGGTTGACAGCGTGCCTGCCTGACAATATATAGTTCCGTGCCTCACAAGAAGAAAACGGTTGACTTCGTCCACCTGCACAATCATACGCAGTACAGCCTGCTTGATGGCGCGCTGAAGATTGACGATATGGTTGCCCGGGCGGCGGAGTTCGGGATGGGGGCGGTGGCGATTACGGACCACGGAAACATGTTCGGGGCGGTGAAGTTCTACAAGGCGGCGCGGCAGGCCGGGTTGAACCCGATTGTCGGTTGCGAGACGTACATCGCGCCCGGGGACCGGCGCGAGCGGAAGATCCGCGCCGACGTGCCGGAGTCGAGTTTCCACCTGACCTTGCTGTGCCGGAACGAGACCGGGTACCGCAATCTCATAAAGCTCGTGTCGCACGCGTACTTGGAAGGGTTCTACTACCGGCCACGCATCGACAAGGAACTGCTTGCCGAGCACGCCGAAGGGCTGATCGGCCTGTCCGGGTGTCTGAAGGGTGAGGTGAACTACTACCTGCGGCGGGGTGATGAATCGCGGGCGATGGAGGCCGCGGGTCAGTACCAGGACATCCTCGGTCCGGGGAACTTCTACCTGGAGGTGATGCGCAACGGGTTCGATGAACAGGAGAAGATAGTCCCGGGCATACTCGAACTGGCGGGGAACCTGGACCTGTCCGTTGTGGCGACCAACGACTGTCACTACCTGCATCAGGATGACGCACAGGCGCATGACGTGCTGGTGTGCATCCAGACCGGGCGGAAGTTGACCGACGAACGACGCATGAAGCTGAGCAGCAACCAGCTCTACTTCCGCTCGCCGGCGGAAATGGCGCGCGTGTTCGCCGACCTGCCCGACGCGGTGCGGGCGACGCGCACGGTGGCCGAGCGGTGCGAGTTGAAGCTGGATTTCGAGACGGTGCAGTTCCACCTGCCAAAGTTCGAGCCACCGGCGGGGTTTGCGGACATGTCCGCATACCTTGAACACCTGGCCCGTGAGGGGCTGAAGCGGCGATACCCACAGGCGACGTCGGAGCACGAGGAGCGGCTGGCGTACGAACTGGGTGTCATCAAGGAGATGGACTTCCCGGGTTACTTCCTGGTGGTCAGGGATATCGTGGATTTCGCCCGGTCGAAGGGCATCCCGGTCGGTCCGGGCCGGGGTTCGGCCGCGGGCAGCATGGTGCTCTATTGCCTGGGGATAACGGACATTGACCCGTTGCGGTATCACCTGCTGTTCGAGCGGTTCCTGAACACGGAGCGCGTATCCCTACCTGACGTCGATGTGGATTTCCTGGATACCCGGCGCCAAGAGGTGATCGACTACATCCGGGACCGGTACGGCACGGATTCGGTGGCGCAGATCATCACGTTCGGGACCATGCAGTCCCGGGCCGTCGTGCGGGATGTCGGGCGCGTGATGGACGTCCCGATTTCGGAGGTCGACCGGCTGGCGAAGCTGATACCGCAGGGCATGAAGCTCGTACAGGCCTTGCGGATGGTGTCCGAGCTCAAGCACCTGGTGGGGTCCCAGCTTGGTTACCAGGAATTGATGAAGGTCGCGCTGCGGCTTGAGGGACTGAACCGGCACGTTTCAATCCACGCCTCCGCGGTCGTGATTGCGCCGCAGCCGTTGATTGAGGTGGTTCCGATCTACAAGTCGCCGGAGGGCGACATCTGCACACAGTTCGACATGTACTCGCTGGACGACGTCGGGTTGCTGAAGATGGACGTGCTTGGCCTGCGTACCCTGACCGTGATCGAGGAGGCAGCGCGTTTCGTCCGGAAGCAGGATGAGAAGTTCGACCCGGACCACCTGCCGCTTGACGACCCGAAGACCTACGAACTGCTGCAGCGCGGGGAGACGGGCGGTGTGTTTCAGCTCGAGAGCGCCGGGATGCGGGACCTGTGCCGGCGGATGCGGCCGGAGAGTATCGAGCACATCACCGCGTTGATTGCTCTCTACCGGCCGGGCCCGATGGACCTGATACCGACCTTCCTTGCGCGCAAAGAGGGACGGGAACCGATCGAGTACGAGCACCCGTTGCTCGAACCGATCTGCCGCGAGACTTACGGCATCATGATATACCAGGAGCAGGTGATGCAGGCGGGGCAGGTACTGGCCGGGTACACGCTCGGGGCGGCTGACCTGCTGCGCCGGGCGATGGGCAAGAAGAAGCCCGAGGAGATGGCGCAACAGCGAGGCGTGTTCATCGAGGGGTGCGCGCGAGTGAACGGGATGTCGAAGGAGCAGGCGAACCGGATCTTCGACCTGCTCGCGAAGTTCGCCGGGTACGGGTTCAACAAGTCGCACGCCGCGGGCTACGCCTTCCTGTCCTATGTGACGGCGTACCTGAAGGCGAACTACCCGGTTGAGTTCATCGCCGCGACCCTGGTCAGCGAGACCGGTGACTCAAAGAAGCTTGCCAAGTTCGTCAGTGAGGCCCGGCACATGCGAATCGGCGTTCTGCGGCCGGACGTGAACCTGAGCGAGTCGGCCTTTTCAATCGAAGCGGTCGAGACCGACGCGTCGCCGGCCGGGTCCGGCAAGGCGGTTCGATTCGGGCTGTCCGGCATCCGGCACGTCGGCGGGAAGGCGAGCGAGCTGATTGTGCGTGGTCGCGTGGCCAACGGGCCGTACGACGGCCTGCTCGACTTCCTGATCCGGAACCGCGGAACGGTCAACCGCAAGGCGGCCGAATCGATGATCCAGGCGGGCGCGTTTGACGGGTTCGATGACAACCGGACCCGGGTGCTGTCCGGGTTGGAGCTGGATATGGCGAAGGCGGGGTCGGACCGGCTCCGGTTTCTTGAGCTCCAGACTGACCTGTTCGGCGAGACCGTGAGCGAGAAGCCGAAGCCGGAGGATATCCAGTTTGACATGCACCAGCTTCTGAGTTACGAGAAGCAGGCGTTCGGTTTCTATTTTTCATCCCATCCGCTCGAGCCCTACCGGGCCGAATACCGGGCGTTCAGGCTCGTGCCGACCGACCGGCTTCTCAGTCGGCACGACGGCGACATGGTTGCCCTGGGCGGAGTCATTTCCGCGCGCCGGACGCGCAAGGACCGACGCGACCGTCAGTACATGATCATCACGCTTGAAGATTTCGACGGCCCGGTCGAAGTGATGGTGTTTGCGGACCAGCTCGAAAAGCACCGGGAACACCTGATGGTCGACAAGCTCGTCATCGTGCAGGGCCGGGTCCGCATGCGCGACGACCGGGGCGTGCCCCAGATCTGGGCGGACCGGGTGCTGTCGTTCGAAGGCGTGGAGCGGTACCTGAAGGCGGTAGTCGTCGACCTGCCGGATGGGGCTAACGACGAGCGGCTGCACCGATTGGTCGAGCTCGCGCGGGAACATGCCGGGTCGGCGATGCTCTACCTGCGCCGGCACAACAAGGATGGACAGCCGCGCCTGGTGTGGGTCAAGGAGTACAAGGTCGCGCTGGACGTGCAGTTTGTGCTGGCTCTGCGCCGGCTGTTCGGTGATGACGCAATCGAGCTGCGGGGCGAACTGCCGTCGATTGAGAGCAGTCGTCGGTACAGGCGTCGGCCACGCCGGGACGGCGCGGCCTAGCCGTCTGCCGGGTCCCGGGGAATCGTAAGCGAGCGAAGCCGCCGGATCCGGTCGGCGAGCGGCGGGTGAGATGCAAACCGACTGGTAGCGGTGCGCCGGTCTTTGGCGAACGGGTTCGCGATGAACATGTGGGCGGTTGCGTTGGATGCGGTGTTGAGTTTCAAGGTCGTGCCTGCCAGCTTTTCGAGGGCCGAGGCGAGGCCGTGCGGGTTGCGCAGGATGTAAGCGCCCGAGGCGTCGGCGAGGAACTCGCGCTGGCGTGATATCGCGGCCCGGATCAGCGCGACGAGCAGCGGGGCGAGGATGGCGAGCACGATGCCGACCACGGCGAGGATCATCCCAGCCTGGCCGCCGGCTCGTCCGGATGAACTGCGCCGGCGCCGGCCTCCGCCGAAGAACAGACCCCAGCGCAGGAATACATCCCGCAGCAGGATAATCAGGCCACCGAGGATGGCAACAACGGTCATCAGCAGGATATCGTAGTTGCGGATGTGAGACATCTCGTGGGCGATGATACCCTGCAGTTCCTCACGATTCATCATCTGGAGCAGGCCATTGGTCACGGCGATGGCAGACCGGCGGGGGTTGCGACCGGTCGCGAATGCGTTCGGCACCAGTGTGTCAATCACGTACACGCTGGGGGGAAGCATACCGGCGGCGATTGCCACCTCGTCGACCACATTGTGGAGCTGACGGTATTCTTCACCGACCGCCGGTTTGGCACCGTTGACCGCGAGTGCAATCCGGTCCGAGTTGAAGTACATCAGCAGGTTGTAGAGCGCGACCCCCAGGCCGAACAGGACGTAGGGTTTCCACCCCCACCCGAAGTAGCAGCCGAAGCCGACACCGATTACCCCGAGCAGAAGCGAGAACAGGACGATGAACAGGGCCGTACCCCACTTGTTGCGGGAAATCAGCCGGTAAAGGTCCTGGGTTCGGGCCACGAGGCGTGACCGGTCAGAAGCGGACTTTGGGCGCGGCGCGGTCGGTTTCGGGCGCGGAGTAGAACTCGGCGGCCTGGAAGCCGAACATCCCGGCGACGACGTTGGACGGGAACATCTGGATGCGGTTGTTGAAGTCCATGACGACGTCGTTGTAGAACTGGCGGGAGAAGGATATCTTGTTCTCGGTTGAGGTAAGCTCCTCCTGCAGTTTCAGGAAGCCTTCGTTCGCCTTGAGCGTCGGGTAGTTCTCGACCACGGCGAACAGGGACTTCAGGGTCTGGGTCAGCATGTTGTCGGCCTTGGCTGCCTCCGCCGGGCCGTGGGCGTTCATGACCGCGGCACGGGCCTCGGTTACCTTCTGGAACACCTCTTTCTCGTGTGAGGCGTAGCCTTTGACCGTTTCAACGAGGTTCGGGATGAGGTCGGTACGGCGTTTGAGCTGCACGTCAATCTGGTGCCAGCCGTTCTGCACACGGTTGCGCTTCCGGATCAGCGAGTTGTAGACGGCGATTGTCCAGAGCAGCACCAGTACGACGAGGACTCCGACAGCAATCAGAATCAGCATTCAAATCCTCCTTATGACTGAGACAGGATACCGAGGGCGCCAAGGCTGTCAATCGGGTTCAGCCGGACCGCCGCTCGCCGGTCGCGATTTGTGCGCGTCTAAGTTGTTGCCAAGTCAGGGTTTGGGTGAGCCGCAGGCTGCTGTCTTGACTTGACCGACACCCGGAATACACTTCTCGTCCGATGCTACTCCTGAGCCTGCTGCTCGTGTCGGCACTCGAGCTGCAAGGGAACCTCGATATGACGCTGGACCAGGCGGTCTACCCGACGTTCGAGGGCCAATGCCAGTTGGAGGTGTCCTATGACATCCCGCACGCTTCGCTTTCTTTCCTTCGCTCCGGCGACGACTACGTGGCCCGGTTCCGGGTCGGGATCGACCTGGTTGATTCCGGCCGCAACCCGGTAGCGGGAAATGTGTGGGAGGAGCAGGTGGACGTGAACGAATACGATCTCACGATGGCTCCGGACGCCAGTGTGCTGGGAATGGTGAGCCTGGCGGTGCCGGACGGGGTGAATCGTGCCCGGGTGCGGGTGGCCGACTTGTCGAGTGACCGATACGCGGAGGTCGAGTTCCGCGTTGAGCCGGTCGAGAGCGGGGTGAGGCTTCGGTTCCTGAAAGCCGGTCGCTACAACCCGACCCGAACGTACAGTCGCGGTGATACGCTTGCGGTCCGCGTTGAGGTGTTGACCCTGGACGCGCGGCCGGACAGTTTCCGTCTTGTGATTCGTGACGGCCGCCTGGTTGTGGCCGGACGTACGATTGCGACCCGGGATTCGGCCGGCCGGGTTTCCGCGCTGCTGCGGCTGCCGCTTGCGGATTCGGGCGGGGTCGCGAAGCTGCGGGGAGGCGAGTACGCGCTTGAGGCGGTCGGCATCGGGGGAGACACGGGCCTGGTCGGGCGAGCGATGTTCCGGTTCGAGGTGCCCTTCTATTTCGATGACGACGCCTGGCGGGAACGGGTTGAGGAGATGTTGTGGGTTGCGGACCCGAGCCGGATGGCCGAGTTGCGTGGACTCCCGGCGGACAAGCGCGAAGCGGCCTGGCAGGAATTCTGGAAGGAACTGGACCCGACACCGACAACCGAAGTCAACGAGCGCGAGCTGATGTATTTCGAGCGCATCGAATACTGCAGTGAGCAGTTCGGCCACGGCGACCGCGGTTACAAGAGCGATCGAGCGCGGGTCTACGTGAAGCTGGGACCGCCCGCACAGATTGACTCGCGTCCATTTGAGATCGATTCACATGCGTACGAGGTCTGGGCGTACTACAGCCTGGGGTTGGAGTTCGTATTCGTGGACCGGTCCGGGTTCGGTGAATTCATACTGGAAAGTCCGAGGTACTGGAATGAAAGATAAGATTGTAGTCCTGGCGGTGCTGGTGGCAATTCATGCCGGCATCGGTTCAACGTTCAGTGTCGACTGGGCCGAGTTCCAGGCGACGGGGGATACGAATCGGGTCGAGTTCTTCTATGCGATTCCGTACAACCTGCTGAAGTACGAGAAGGCGACCGAAGCCGGGCAGGTTGCCCGGTTCTCGGTCCGGTTCCAGTTGCTGGGACCGGACGGAACCGTCGAAGACGCGACTATCTACAAGCAGGCGCGAATCAGCACTTTTGTCGAGGCGGAGAAAGCGCAGCGCGTGTTCGTGGACGGGTTCGGCGTGCCGGTCCCGGCCGGCCGCTACCTGTTGCGGGTGACAATCAGCAGCCTGACCGGGATGCAGACGGGCGACACGGTTACAGCCGCCGGCAGTGTGTACGAGGACAGCATCGAAGTGCCTGATTTCCGGGTCGAGCCGGCGCTAAGTACGATTCAGCTCGCGGCAGGCATCGTGCATGATACCGTGAGCGGCGGTTTCTCGGTTGTGCCCAACCCGACACGACGGTACGGCGGGGACGGCGTCGACCGGGTGTACTTCTACTTCGAGGGCTACGGCTTGAGTCCGGCGGCGGACAGCTATGACGTCGTGACCAGTATCCTGGACCGGACCGCGGAGCCGGAGACACTTATCACCAGTGTGCAGGCGAAGTACAAGGGGCAGGGCACGCGGGTTTCGGCCGCCCTCGGGGTGAGCGTTGACGGGCTTGCGGCTGGACAGTATGCGCTGGCGGTCGCGGTCGCGGACCGGGGCAACGGCAGCGTCGCGGCGCGCAGCACGTGGTTTACGATTGTCGGGGAGGAGACTCCTGCCGACCAGACCCCGTACCGGCTCGAGATGACCGAGCTGGAAACCCGGTACTACGACCGGCTTGGATTCATTGCGACGGCACGGGAGCTGGCGTACTACAACGCACTCAGCGATTCAGGCAGGGAGGCGTATCTTGCCTGGTACTGGTCGCGCCACAACCTGGGCGAATTCGCGCGGCGGATGGAAACCGCTCGCGGGCGGTACCGGTCCGCCAACCGCGACGGGCTGAAGACCGACCGGGGACGCATCTATGTCGAGTACGGCGAACCGGATGAGGTCGAGCGCCGCGTGCTGGAAGTGGACCGGCGGCCACGTGAGTACTGGCAGTACTACAATCAGGGCTTTGTGTTCGTATTCATCGACCTGACCGGCAGCGATGACTACCGGCTGGTGTATACCAACTGTCCCCATGAACCGTCGACCGGGTACGAACGGCTGTTGACTCCGGACGAAGTGGAGCTGTTCCATTGATATGAGCGACACCGCGTCGGGGACGGAACCCAGGCCCGAGCCGGCCGTCGTCCGGGTTGAGCTGCACGCATTCAAGTCGGAAGCGTGCCTGGTGGCCCGGGACCTGGAAATCGAACCGGACGACCTGGTCATAGTCCATGATGACGAGGGAGACGATTTCGGCCGGGTGATCGGTCGAGTCGACGGCGAGGACGCCAGCGGCATCGTGCTGCGGCGTGCGACCCAGGAAGACCGTGCAGTCCGGGAGGAGCTGGACAAGAAGACGAAGCGGGTGCTCGACCTCTTCCTGCGGCAGAAGGACGAGTTTGGACTCAAGATGAAGGTGGTGGACGCCCACTGGTGCTGGGACCGGAGAAAGATCTGCTTCTACTTCATTGCCGACCAGCGGCTTGATTTCCGTGGCCTGCACAAGGTGATATCGTCGGCACTCAATATCCGCGTCGCCATCAAGCAAATCGGGGTCCGCGATCACGCCCGGATGATCGGCGGGATCGGTATCTGCGGACGTGAGGTGTGCTGTCGCGCGTACATGACCGAGCTTTCCCCGATTGCGCTGCGAATGGCGCGGCTCCAGAGCCTGTTCGTGGAGCCGGCCAAGATATCCGGGCTGTGCGGGAAGTTGTTGTGTTGTCTGAAATTCGAGGAAGAAACCTACCGGCAGACGCTGGCCGAAATGCCACGAATCGGTTCGCAGGTTCGAACCGAACGCGGGGTCGGCGAAGTCAGCGGGGTCGACGTTCCCACCCGTCACGTCACCGTCCGGTTTGAAGATGATGTCGAGCAGGTTGTTGCTCTGGAGGATATTGCCGGTGAAGAACCAATTGATTGAGCGGGTCGCGCGCAAGGAGCGACTGAAGCCCGAGGACCTGCGGCGTGCGGTGCGGGCCGGGCACGTGGTGCTGCTGCGTAACCGCAAGCGGCGAATCGAGCCGGTCGCCGTGGGTGCCGGGACCACGGTCAAGGTCAACGCGAACATCGGGACTTCACCGGACCGGTGCGATCTCGATTCCGAGCTTGCCAAGCTGCGGGTTGCAATCGAGGCCGGCGCAGACACGGTCATGGACCTGTCGGTCGGCGGGGACGTAGACGAGATCCGCAAAGCGATTATCGGTGAGTCGGCGGTGCCGATCGGCACGGTGCCCGTGTACCAGGTCGCGATTGATGCGCGCAAGACACGCCGGTCGTTTGTGCAGACCAGGGCGAAAGACGTCCTTGCCGGCGTGGAGAAACACCTGGCGGACGGCGTTGACTATGTTACCGTACACTGCGGTGTGACCCGCCGCAACGTGGAGATACTCCGGGAGAGTCATCGGCTGGGCGGGATTGTATCGCGGGGCGGGGCGATGATGGCGGCGTGGATGAAGCACAACCGGCGCGAGAACCCGCTCTACGAGCATTACGATGAACTACTGGCGCTGGCGAAGCACTATGACGTGACGCTCAGTATCGGCGACGGGCTCCGCCCGGGCGCGCTGGCGGATGCCACCGACGAAGCGCAGGTGGCGGAGTTGATGACAATCGGCGAACTGGTTATGCGCGCGCGCGCGGCCGGGGTCCAGGCAATGGTTGAAGGACCCGGCCACGTGCCGCTCGACCAGGTCGAAGCCAACGTGCTGCTGGAGAAGCGGATCTGTGACAACGCCCCGTTCTACCTGCTCGGCCCGCTGGTCACGGACGTGGCGGCGGGCTACGATCACATAACGGGTGCAATCGGGGGCGCGCTCGCCGCCTTCTACGGCGCCGATTTCCTGTGCTACGTCACCCCGTCCGAGCACCTCGGCCTGCCCGGGGTCGAAGACGTGCGCCAGGGCGTGGTGGCTTCGCGCATCGCGGCGCATGCCGCGGATGTGGCGCGGCATCACCCGGGAGCGATCCGGTGGGACAACCGGATGTCCCGGGCCCGGCGCCGGCTCGACTGGAAGCGGGTGATGCGGGAGAGTATCGACCCGAAGCGGGCGCGTGCGGTGTACGACGCGAGTCGCACGCGCACCGATGACGTCTGCACCATGTGCGGAGAATTCTGTGCCATCAAGAGAACCAAGGAGACGTTCGATGAGTAAGACCCCCAAGCCGAAGTACAAGCTGTTCACGCCCGGACCGGTGCAGGTGCCGGCCGACATACTGGCCGAGATGTCCGCAGACCTGGTCTATCATCGCGAGGAGTCGTTCGGCCGGATCTACAACTCGGTGCGCAGAGGACTCCAGCGCCTGATGATGACCAAGAACGACGTGTACGTGTTGACCGCGTCGGGAACCGGGGCCATGGAGGCGGCGGTGTCGAACCTGGTGCTTCCCGGTGAGAAGGTGCTGGTGGCGAGCGCCGGCAAGTTCGGCGAGCGCTGGCGGGACCTCAGCGTCCGGTTCGGCGCGTACGTCGACAGCCTCACCCGGCCGTACGGTGAGTCGGTGCCCACGGTCGAGATCGAGCGTCACCTGCTGGCTGCCGATTCGATCCGGTGCGTGTTCACGACCCTGACCGAGACCTCCACCGGGGCGCTTGCCGACATCAAGGCAGTCGGTGAAATCTGCCACCGGCTCAACCGGGTGCTTGTGGTCGACGCGGTGGCCGGGCTGGGCGCGGACGAACTGCGGATGGATGCGTGGAACGTGGACGTTGTTGTCGGCGGATCACAGAAGGGGCTGGCGGTGCCGCCCGGGCTGGCGTTCATCGCGCTCAGCGAACGGGCCTGGGAGCTCGCGAACCGGACCAAGGGCACACGCTACTACTTCGACCTGAAGTCCTACCGGAAGTTCGCCGAGCGCGGACAGACTCCGTGGACTCCCGCCATTTCCCTGTTCTACGCGCTCGACCTTGCCCTGCGTTGCCTGTTGAAGAAGGGGGTAGTGAACAGCTGGCGGGAGCACGAGAAGATGGCGAAGCTGGTTCGGGGCAAGATCGAGCGGCTGAAGCTCGACTTCATGCCTGTCCGCCCGTCGAATGCGCTGACCGTTATCAAGATGCCGAAGGCGGTCGACGGGGCGAAGCTGGTGGACGCCTGCAAGAAGGACGGGTTCCTGTTCGCCAACGGTCAGGCCAGCATGCGCGGCAAGATTGTCCGGATCGGGCACATGGGACCGGTGTCCAAGAGCGCCATGGAGAAGGCGCTGAGTTGTTTCAAGCGCAACTACACCAAGCTGGCGGGTCGCAGCAAGTAAGCCCAGTCGCGCCAGTTACTTAGCCGGCAGTTCGAGCCTCGGCAGGTCCGGTCGTCGGGTCCGGGTTCTGTCACCAGTTCCCTAAGCTACGCACCTGCGGCGGTTAGGCGAATCGCGGCGGCCGTGGCGGGTGGCATACGGGGTGCATTAGAGGAGCCGGACGGAAATGAACAAGAATAAGA
>CBDUZK010000032.1:0-16711 GCA_965371675.1 uncultured bacterium
CTTCGATGTTGCGGGTCGGCGGGTGCGCCGGGTGATTGCCGGGCGTATGACCGCAGGTCGGCATTCTTGGTCCTGGGACGGTCGCGACGACCGCGGCGGGGAAGTGACCGACGGGCTCTACTTCGTGCGGTTCGACGTCGACGGGCAGTCGGCGGTCCGACCCATCATTCGAACTCGCTAGGATTCAGCCGGGACGACCGAGAACCGCCTGAGTGTGTATGCGCGGTTCCTTAACCGGCAGTCCTACCACTTGGAACCGACGTTGGCGTGGCGCATCCAATTGACTTTGCGCCACCAGTCCTTGTTGGACCGGTACCGGCTAGCTCTCGGCAAACCTCGTGATTTCGGAAACCACGCGGTCCTGCTCATCTTCGGACAACTCGAAGTAGCACGGCAGGCGCACCAGCCTCGACGCGAGGTTCTCAGTTATCGGCAGGTCACCGTGCTTATAGCCCGACTTCAACCCCATCGGGGAGGTGTGCAACGGGACATAGTGGAAGACCGTTGAGATACCCTTGCTCTTCAGGTGCGCCATGAGGCTGTCGCGGGTCTCGGCGTCATTCAGCACCACGTAGAACATGTGTGCGTTGTGAACACACTCCGGCGGCGCTGACGGCAACCTTAAGAACCCGTTTTCCTCAAGTGGCGTCAACCGCTGAGCGTAGTAGTCGTGTATCTGCCAGCGCTTCCGGGTTATCTCGTCTGCTTCTTCCAGTTGGGCATAGAGGAAGGCGGCGATGATCTCGGAAGGCAGGTACGACGACCCGATGTCGACCCAGGTGTATTTGTCCACCTCGCCACGGAAGAACTTGCTGCGGTTGGTACCTTTCTCGCGCACAATCTCCGCACGCTCGAGGAACCGCTTGTCATTCACCAGCAGCGCGCCGCCTTCGCCGCTGATGAAGTTCTTCGTTTCATGGAAGCTGTACGCCGCAAGATGTCCCAGCGTTCCAAGATAGCGTCCTTTGTAGGTGCAGTTGACGCCCTGGGCGGCGTCTTCGATGACCAGCAGGTCGTGCCTGGCGGCGATGCTGAGTATCGCGTCCATCTCACAGGCCACGCCGGCGTAGTGTACCGGCACTATTGCCTTGGTCTTCGTCGTGATCGCGCTCTCAATCTCAGTTTCATCCATGTTGAGCGTGTCCGGTCGGATATCGATGAACTTGATGTGTGCGCCGCGCAGGGCGAATGCGTTCGCGGTCGAGACGAACGTATAGGACGGCATTATGACTTCATCGCCCGGTTGTATGTCTGCCAGCAAGGCGCAGATCTCCAGTGCCGCCGTGCAGGAGTTCGTCAGCATGACGCTACTGGCATTGAACTTCTGTTCCATCCAGCGATTGCATTTCCTCGTGAACTCGCCGTCTCCCGCGAGGTGGCCATCCATGACCGCTTGGGCGATGTAGTGCAACTCCTGGCCTGCAATGAACGGACGATTGAAGGGGATTCTCTCCGTTACCATCGCTATCCTCCGCGCTCCCTCTTCAAGTCAGTTCCGCATCCCGTTCGGATCTGGCGAACCCGACGTTGTCCTGAAGCACTATCGCTAGAGGTCGTGTTCTGATGGAGATATAGGTCCTTCACGATGGCCCCTCTCGCCGTTGTGATTTCATTCAAGAGCCTAATCAGGTATTCGGCGATCACAGCCAGCGCGAGCAGGTTGATGCCACCAAAGAAGCCTATCACCACTATCAAGCTGGGCCATCCCGCCTGGAAGTCCGAAACGAACAGCCTCTTCAGGACTACGTGAAGAATCATAATGAAGGATACTGCGGAGATCGTCACACCCAGTGAGGTCAGGATGTGCAATGGGATCTTCGTGTAGTTGATGATCAGATTGCTCGCCAGCGCTGCAGACCTCCGCAGGGAGTATCCCGATTTCCCGAACCTGCGTTCATGGTGTTCCACCTCTACGACGCCGACATTGCGGGTGACTCGTAGCAGCATTCCCGATATGAACGGATACGCCGTGCGAGAAGCGCAGATCTGGTCGACGACAGAGCGTTTGATGATTCGGAATGCCGATGAGACGTAGTCCGGCGGCGGGTGGAAGACCATTCGCGTTATGGCCCGGATCAGCCGACTACCCGCATTCCTGTAGAGGGCATGCTTCTTGCCTTTGGGAACTCCCATGAGCGCATCATAGTCGCCTAGATTCTCAATAAGCAGCGAGATGTCCTCCGGCGCGTGCTGCAAGTCGTCATCAATCGTGATTACGTAATCACCCCTGGAGTACTGGAAGCCCACGAGCAGCGCGTGGTGCTGCCCGTAGTTCCTGAACAGATTTATCAACTTGATCCTTGGGTCAGCCCGATGGAAGTCCAGTATTACCTTGCCGACGTTGTCGGGTGATGAGTCATTGACGCAGATGACCTCGAAACTCCCGTCAATCTCCTCGAAGTGCCGGACGATACGGTTCAGCAGTTCGGAGATGCTCTTCTCACTTCTGAAGCACGGGACGACAACCGAGTACTTGGGGCTATCCTTCATGGTTGGGTCAAACCCAGGTGCTCACCAAACTGGCATCGCGATTCAATCCGTTCCGGTCAGTCACGTGGATTCCCTCAAGCCGCGACACTCATGAGCCTCTATGGAACCGGTTCAGGTTCTCGACAGCCTCGACCCGCGCCAGTACCTTGCGGGCGGCCTTCAGTGTGGGCGGTGAGATGAACTTCCCGTCGACAACCGCTATTCCGCGTCCTTCCTTCCGGGCCGCTTCGGCTGCTGCAACAACCGCCTTGGCGTAGCTGGTTTCTTCCTCTGAGGGCGTGTAGGTAGAGTGGACGATAGGGATCTGCTTCGGTGTCATTACCAGCATTCCTCCCATTCCCAGGTCCCGGGCGCGCCGGCTGAAGGACACAAGGCCCTCGAGGTCATGGACCTTCACGTAGGGGGTGTCTATGGGCTCGACGCCCGCGGCTCGCGCCGCCAACGCTATCAACGCACGCGGAGTATGGAGCGAAACGTCGTTCTCGCTGTGACGCGCTTCCATGTCAGCCATGTAGTCCTCACATCCGAAGAGCAGGCCGACGACGCGACTCGACGCCTTAGCGATGGAGTAGGCGTTGATCACACCCAGGGAGGTTTCGATGAGTATTATCAGGGAGAAGTGCCCTACCGGCAGTCCCGTCGTCATCTCCTTGAGCCGCAACTGGGCGGCGAAGTTCTTGATGTCATCCGGCGTGTTCGCCATGGGGTACACGAATCCGTGGAGTTCGCGACAGGCGACTCCATCCAAGTCCCGCAGAGTCAGCCCCGTTTCGAGCGGGTTGACTCTTACGAAGACAGTCTTTTTTGTGTACAGTCCAGATGTCAGTGACTCGCGGATTGCCGTGCGAGCTTCTTCCTTCTTGGTGTCCGGGACAGCATCTTCCAAGTCGAGTACGACGCAGTCAGCTTCTGATCCGGCGCCCTTTCTTACCATCTTCTCGATGTGGCTTGGAACGAAGAGCAGAGACCGCAGCACCCAGGGTCCTTCGTATGGTTTTGCCATGTTCTTCGCCTATGCGTCCGATTTGGGCCCATGTCTAGGTATCAACATCTTGCGCCGGAGAACCAGGACCTTCTCATTTCTCTGGTTGTAGGCGCGAGTTTCGACATAGACGATGCCCCTGTCGGGCTTGGTTCTTGATGCCCTGACTTCTAGTACTTCCGTCTCGGCTCTGAGTGTGTCGCCGACAAAGACCGGGCAATCATGGGTTATGCGCTCGTACTCGAGGTTCGCTATGGCGGTTCCTGATATGTCGGGAACCGACATGCCAACCACCAGACTCAGGACGTAGGTACCCACGACCAGCACCTGTCCGTGTTGAGTCTCCTTCGCGTACTCGGCGTCAAGATGGACCGGGTGGTGGTTCATTGTCAGCAGGCAGAAGAGGTTGTTGTCGCTCTCGGTGACCGTCTTCCTCGGCCAATGCTGTATGACGTCGCCCGGCCGGAAGCCAGATAGGTACCTATGGTATGTCTTCGGTTCCATCGTTCTTCCCCTTCACTACCGAGGGGTCGTCTTTGTACTGGTTGACGTTTCCCTTGGTTCTTGCTGGATTGCCGACAACGATGGCGCCGTCTTCAACGTCATTCAGCACCACCGCGCCGATTCCGACAATGGCATAAGCGCCGATCACGACATCCTCGCGTAGGCTGCAGTTCGTCCCCAGATGAGCCCCCTCCCTTATGATACATCGCGCTCCTATCGCGCTGTTGTTCGCCACCCACGCATAGGATTCCACCTCGGAATCGTGGCCGATGAACGAGTTACCATACAGGTGGTTGTGGCTACCAACTTCCGCGCCGAAAGACAGGTTGACCTGGGCGCAGAGCAACGACCCGTGGCCAATCCCCCTGTTGCCGGACAACTGGGTGTGAGGGTGGATGAAAGTCGCAAACGCCTCGAGGGGTATGTTCATATCCTTGAAGCGTCTGATTCGGGATCGGGCGAACTTCGCGTTGCGCATTGCATAGTGGAGGTACACGCCCTTCTTCGCATAGTCGGGAGCCTCTGATGTAACACCCAAGACCGGGTGGTTGCCGATCTTCGCACCTACTTCTTCGATGTCGTTCAGGTAGCCCAGAACCTCCCAAGTGGGCTCGACTCTGTTGATGTCCTCGATCACGGAAGCGACGATTTGCCCCGATCCCAAACCGCCGAGGATCAGCACCGGCTTGCTCGCACTCATCTAGACCTCCTCATGCATGCTGCACCACGCGCAATGGCCTGCTCCGGGTCGACGGTGCCCTCACTAGAGGGGTTCTTCCGCTATCTGCTTCAGGTAGGAGCTGTAGCTGCCTACTCCCATGCGGTCAGCCAGCACCCGTAGCTCATCGGGTCCGATGAATCCCATACGATACGCGATTTCCTCCGGACAGCAAATCATGAGTCCCTGACGTTCCTCAACCGCCTGCACGAACATGGCGGCCTGCAGCAGCGATTCGTGGGTGCCCGCGTCCAACCATGCCGTTCCCCGGCCCAGAACTTGGACTCGCAGTTGTCCGTTGTTCAGGTACTCACGATTCAGGTCCGTTATCTCGAGTTCGCCGCGAGGTGAAGGCTTGAGGTTTCGGGCGATTTCCGACACCTTGTCGTCATAGAAGTAGATTCCCGGTACTGCGTAGTTCGACCGTGGCTGTGCCGGTTTCTCTTCGATGCTCACCGCCCGTGCACGTTCGTCCAGCTCCACCACGCCATAACGCCTAGGATCGCGTACCGGATATGCGAACACGACCGCGCCCTCTCTCAGGGTGGCGGCCCGCTGGAGTGAGGGCTGCAGGCCCTGACCGTAGAGCAGGTTGTCACCCAGCATCATGCAGACTGGCTGCCGGTCGATGAATTTCTCACCCACGATGAAGGCGTCGGCCAGGCCGCGAGGTGCCTGCTGGGCCGCGTACGACAGGCTCATGCCCCACTGGCGGCCATCACCCAGCAGCCGTTCGAAGGCGGGCAGGTCTTCCGGTGTGCTTATGACGAGCAGGTCGCGTATTCCGGCCAACATCAACGTCGAGAGGGGATAGTAGACCAAGGGCTTGTTGTAGACCGGGAGGAGTTGCTTGCTGACCGCAATCGTGACAGGATGCAGACGGGTGCCTTTCCCGCCCGCGAGGATGATGCCCTTCAAGGCATATCCCTGTGGGTGTGGTTCCGTCTCGACAAGGACTCAGCGCGGGCGGCGATAGTCCTTGTGGAGTCCATCAGCAGCATCCTCTCACGGGGGAACTGTAGCCGATGAGCGTGTTGGTGTCAACGAAGCCCGGTTCGCAGTTCGCCACCGCTTCGCGGCAGCCCGCTCCGTTCCTACCTCCGACAGTGGCGTCCCGGTGCGGCTTGCACAAATGGCTGGACATATGTGGCTGGTTTTGGCATGATGTTGTCTCATGCGCGAAATGGCTGTGATACTGCCCGGCCACCGTGCCTAGTGGTCTGCGGCAAGGCTCTACTCGGCCGGGTCTCGTTGTCAACCGAGCTGCCTGCGGGCAGCCGCAGTGCGGGCCTTCGGCGTCAGCACACTGCTAGATGACCAGTAGACACCAACGCTCATCCCGGCATCGTTCCGCATGGTCCGCGGTCGTAGTCATCTTGGTCGCGGCAGGTTTTCTGTATCTTGCCTTCCGTCGGGTGGACTGGCGTGAACTCCTCACGACTATTGCTCACGCCCGAATCGGGTTCCTTGTGGTGGCCGTTGCGCTCAACAGCATCAGCTACATACTGCGCAGCCTTCGCTGGGGAGTGCTGTTGCGAGCAGAGCGTTCCATCTCGCCAGTCACCGTGTTCTGGGCAACCATGCTCGGCTACCTTGCCAACAGCTTTCTCCCGGCCAGGGCGGGCGAGGTGATTCGCTCCGCGGTGCTGGGCCAGAAGGCCGGTCTCAGCAAGAGCTGGGTCTTCGCCACCGCACTGACCGAGCGGCTACTTGATGCCATTGCCCTGATTCTAATCAGCCTCGGCGGACTGCTTGTCATGGACCGTCTGATGGCTGTCGCTTCAGGGGCCACCGTGCAACACACCTGGTTCGTGCGAGCCTGGCTGGTTCTCGGCGCCCTAGCGCTCGTCGGCATCGTTGCAGCCTTCGGGCTGCCGAAGCTGGAGCGTCCCCTGCGACGATTGCTGGGCAGGCTCCCACTATCGTCCAAGCTGCGCGGGAAGCTTCTGGGTATGCTGACGAGCTTCCTTCTCGGCCTGCGCGCGTTCCAACAATGGGCTCGCGCAGCGAAGTTCACCGGTCTGACACTGACTATCTGGCTGGCAAATGGTCTCGGGTCGGTGTTCTGCGCCAGGGCGCTTGGTCTTCCGCTGGACCTACCGGTTGCGCTGGTCTTCCTTGCGGCACTGGGTATCGCGAGTGCTGTGCCATCTACGCCTGGCTACGTCGGCGTCTCTCAGTTTGTCGGGGTCACGGTCCTCATGCCATTCGGTTTCGACCGCAGCCCTGCGTTGGCGTTCGTTTTGGTAGCACAGGGGTTGAACTACCTCATTGTTACTACCTTCGGGCTTCTGGGACTCTGGCGCCTCAGACTGTCTTGGCCCTACAAGCTCGGACAAGATGTTGATTCTGAGGAAGTAGGCCAGTTAGCTGACAGGCAATAGGATGGACACCGCCTCGTTGTGAGGGGTTTCTTCGCGACTGACGCCGGCGAGTAGGCCAGCTAGGACTCGCCGGCCGTAACGAAGAAGAGGACCGTGACCGGTATTCCATCCGGGCCGGTACCCTCCCATAGCGTGAGCTTCCCCTTCATGGGCTCCAATCGTCCCTCGGCGGTTGCCAGCTCATAGGCTGCGAGCGCCTCGTCTGGACTGATGGGCGAATCGAGTGGCATCAAGTATGCAGACCCCACCAGCGCACCCTGGAAGTGCATCTGGATCAGCCGGTTGAAGTAGGCGGTGGGAGACTCGACCCCTCCGGGTACTCCGCGAAAGGCGATGACCGAAACAGTCGGTGCCCGAAACTCCTCTGAAAGGCGGGCGACCTTGTACTGCTTGCCCTCAAAAACTATCGGAAAACGGGTTGATGTGGATTTATACAGCACCGCGAAATCCGCCCCGTACTTCTCCGCGACCGACAGCATTCGAGCATCAGAGATATGATGGTAGTTCTTCTTCATCTCGCTCGCGGCGCCCCACCCGTAGCTTTTGACCCCGCCGTAGCAGTCCGTCAGCTTCTGCCGCCAATCGAGGAGCCCGCTGTCGGAGGGATTCTGAATGCACTTGAATGCGACGACCCTCGATCGTTGAGCTGTCATCCAGAACCTGTCGAAGTCGGGTGGCGTAAGGAAGACCGCCTCGGTCGGAGTGTTCTCCTGGCAGAAATCCCCCAGGGGACTTGGCTTGTCGGCGAGCACGAGAGTCGGCTTTGTGCCTTTGAGCAAGCCACTGAGTGAACGTAACGGGTGGTGCTTGTGCAGGAAGATAAGCCCGATGGCCAACCCAACCAGAGCTACGGCGGCGAGTTGCCGATGCCAGCGGCGCTTCAATACCAACCAGCAGGTCATCATCATGGTCAGAAGGGCAAGGGCCAGGAACTCCTTGTTTCGGAAACCCGTGAGAGCAACTATGCCTATGCCGATCAGGACGGGGAGAAACGCAAGCAACCACAGGGCCGGGCCGGAAAGGAGTCTCGTCCGCCGCCGGACAAGCTCAGTGATATGAGCCCAGAGAACAGCCAGAGGCTGTCCGAGACCGACCGGGAAGAACATCATCGCCGCTACTGCTGATTGACCGGGCTGAGAGCTGTTCACCAACCTTGCGATGGTTCTGGCGAACAGGAGCAGGCCGAGCCACTTGAATACGAAGACGAAGCGATAGGCCTGGAAAGTCGCCCAGAACCTCGTCGGCCAGACTTCGACGAAGAGCCAACCGCAGAGCATCAATACAATCAGGACCCCGGCGACCATGGCGATTCTTATCGCCACGGCCCGGTTGGTGTCAGCCTGGCGGTACCACCAGACCCACGAGATGCAGGATGCCAGGAAGAAGTAGGCCAGCGCAGGCCAGTCTCTGGACAGGAACTGCGACGGTACCAGGTGGTGGGGGTTGCGAAACCGTGCGTAGAGATCGACAAACTCCCGGGCACTCAGTAGTTGTTCGCCACGGACACCCATCCAGAACAGCAGGCCCAGTCCCGACAGAACTGCGGCCATGGTGACGGTGATTGCGGCCATGCGAATGCGCTCGGCACGGCCTTCGACGCCTATGCCGAGAATGGCTGACAGGCCGCACGGGACAAGGCCGAAGAGGCCGGCGACGCCGGCCAGCGGATGCAGGAGCATTGCCAGGACTGACAGGGCCGCGCAGGCGACAGGCCTGCACTTGATGCCCTGCCAGAGACCGAAGAGGGCGATGCCGGTGGCCAGAACCTGCGGGTCCACTCCTGGTATGTAGAGGAACGCCGCCCCGCCGACGAAAATCGACCTGACGGACATCACCAGTGCAACCGCAACCATCGCTGCCAGATGGGAGCGGTCAAACAGCTCCTTCGCGACAGCATATGTGACAAGCGCTACGGCAGCGTTCTGGAACCATGTCAGCAGCAAGCAGGCCAGTGGCAGCGACAGGACTCGGGCGAGCAGTGCGATCAGGTTGACGAAGAAGGCCCGAATGCCGAACCGCGAGGCATAGTCTGCAAATATGGGATCACTGGCAAGGTATGTGGGGTCAAGGACGTTCATTACCCTCGGCAGGAAGCAGACCTGGTTGATCGCACCGAAGAAGTAGCCGTGGACGAATGTCGCTACCAGTCCGGCCAGCGCTGCGAATACCAGGACATCGATACGCCGGTTGAGATGCTGTTCGTTCACCAGGGCTAGTCGGCGAAGACCGAAAGCTGGCTTGTCTTGTAGTACTTTGTGGCCCGGCCGCGTCCCCGCATCTGAATGCGTTTCTTCTTGACAAGACCCGAGAGGATATACAGGGCCTGGTCCGGGCTGACACGCAGCAGGGTCCGTACGATTTCGTTGCTGACGTACTTGCGATCCTTCGGCATTTCCTCGAGATAGGCCATGATGGCATTTTCGGCGAAGGCGGCCTCAGCCCGCCGGAACAACGAGTAGCTGACCGTGCCGTGCAGGCTGGAGTAGATGCGTTTGCTCAGTCGATAGACACGGCCCTTCTTGTGTCCGAAGGGCTCGAGCAGGCCGCGGGCGGTCATCGAGCCGATTACCTCGCGGGCCTCGTTCCCGCCCCGCTGGAGGATACGTTCCGCTTCGCCGAGGTCGATTTCCCGGTTGCGCTTGAGCCATGACAGGACCAGCAGGTCGTGGAGAGTGAGTTCACGTCCGTCCTTCTGTTCGCCTGCCACGAACCGGGCGAAGACTTCGTCAACGCTTGCCCCGGCTTCGGTGCGTCCGCTGCGCAGGATAACGCGGACGAAGTCAGGGCTGTCCTCGTAGTCGGGCGGTTCCTTGCCGTAGGAGAGCATGATGTGGTACATCCGCTTGACGCCCATACCGGCGCGTTCGACCAGCCGGATGCGCTGCAGAATCCGGGCGAGCAGTCGATTACGCGTGACCGGTTCGTGGCCGAGGATATTGGTGGTGTTGACCCCGCCGTAGAACCCGCCCGGGCTGGACACTTCCACCCGGTCCGGGAAATGGCGGAGGTAGATCGGACCCGGCTGCGTGTAGTCACGGTGGACGAGCGCGTTGAGCAGTGCCTCGCGGTACACCTCGGTCGGGAAATCGGGAATCTCGAAATGGAACAGCCCGAGCTTGAGGGTGAAAATCCGGTTGTATGGCTCAATCGCGGCGGTGACTTCCTCGGTCAAGGCAAGCAGCGGGCGCCCGGAGTCGACCCGGCGGTCGTAGTCGGTATCGCTCTGCATGTGGAGATAGACCGCCTCGTGACCGGGGATTTCCTGCCGGAGCGTATCCTCCCTGCCGACGAGCAGGAGGCCGGCGACGGTCAGCCGATGACTGTCAGTCGCCAGGACACCGAGGCGAAGCAGCAGTTCCTCGTCACCCAGCTCCAGCAGAGACGACCCGGGTTCGTTTGCGGCAAGGACCCGGCGCAGACGTTCGACTTCAAGCCGGTCCACGGCTTCGAACCCGAGTTCCAGTGGTCGGGCCGAAAAATCAGAGACTTCCGGAAGCATCAAGGGATGCTAGCGGGCGGTGGAGGTCAGTCAAGTCGGTCGCCCGACCGGTGGCGGGATTGACACTCTTGGCCGCAGGGTTAGAATTGCCAGCAGTCGGAAAGCCATCCAGAGTAAGGAGTTGTCAGTGAATCGGAATCGAAGCTATCGTATCCTGTTCGTGGTCGCCGGAGTCATGTTGCTGTCCCCCGGGGTCGCGCACGCGTACCTGGACCCGGGCACGGGCAGTTTCATCCTGCAGATGCTGGTCGGCGCGCTACTGGGCGGGTTGGTTGCGATTGGTGTGTTCCGGAGACGGGTTGTTGATTTCTTCAAGAATCTCTTCGGCCGGGGCAAGCAGCGGGATGACAAGCCCGGGGACGAGTAGACCGTTTCACGGCCCGCCGGACCGGTCATAAGAAGATGAGCGAGATTTCCGCGGCGTCGTTCCGCGACCCGAGCGGGTTCGTGTTCTTCCACGAAGGCGAAATATTCCGCCAGGTGAACGTTGCCTACCGGGACGACTACGACCGGCTGATGGGGTCGGGGTTGTACGAAGCTCTCATTCAGGACAAACTACTGGTGTCGCACCGCGAAGTGGATGTGCCCGGGCCGAGGCCGGACCTGGCCTATAAGGTAATCAAGCCCGACCGGATTCCGTTCATCTCCTACCCGTACGAGTGGTGCTTCAGCGAACTGCAGGACGCGGCCCTGGCCACACTGGCAATCCAGCGGCGTGCGCTCGAACACGGCCAGGCGCTCAAGGACAGCAGCGCCTACAACATCCAGTTCCACCAGGGCCGACCGGTGTTCATCGATACCCTGTCGTTCGAGGAGTATCACGAGGGCCGGCCCTGGGTGGCCTACCAACAGTACTGCCGGCACTTCCTGGCCCCGCTCGCACTGATGGCACGGCGCGACGTCCGGCTCGGACAACTGCTGCGGACCAACATCGACGGGGTGCCGCTTGACCTGGCGAGCGCCCTCTTGCCGGGCGGCACGCGCTGGTCCCTCGCGCTGGCCACGCACATCCACCTGCATGCCCGAACCCAGAAGAAGCACGCGAACCGAGCACAGAAGATTGACCCGAAGCGCAAACTGAGCCGCAATGCGTTGACCGGCATCCTGGCCAGTCTTGAATCCGGTACCCGGGGCCTGGAATGGAAGCCGGCCGGTACGGAGTGGGCCGAGTACTACGACGCCACCAACTACTCGGACGCCGCGTTCGGCAACAAGAGAGAACTGGTCGAACGCTACATCGAGACGTGCCGGCCCGGGATGGTATGGGACATGGGTGCGAACACCGGGGTGTTCAGCCGACTGGCAGCGGACCGGGGTATCCCTACAATCGCGTTCGACATCGACCCGGCCGCGGTCGAGAAGAACTACCGCGACTGCCGCGCCGGGAAGGAAACCAACATCCTGCCGCTCGTGCTCGACCTGACCAACCCCAGCCCGGGACTCGGCTGGGCCAACGAAGAACGGATGTCATTGCTCGAGCGCGGCCCGGTCGACATGGCGCTGGCGCTGGCGTTGATTCACCACCTGGCCATATCCAACAACCTGCCCCTGTCCAGGGTGGCGCGGTTCTTCGCCGGGGTGTGCGAGCGACTGGTGATTGAGTTCGTGCCCAAGAGCGACTCCCAGGTGCAGCGGCTCCTGGTCACCCGTGAGGATATCTTCCCGGACTACACGAAATCCGGGTTCGAGCAGGCGTTCGGCTCGTGGTTCACAATCGACAACGCCGGCCCGGTGGAAGGGTGTGAGCGGACCCTGTACCTGATGACGCGCAGGGCCGGCGGCGTGTGAAGAAGACGCCGGTCTTCCATCCTTTCCTGTTCGCCGCAGTCCCAATCCTGTTCCTGTTCGCGCACAACTCCCGTAAGCTCTACGTAGCGCCGGGCGAGATCGTGCTGCCGCTGCTCGTGTCGGTCACCGCGGCCATCCTTGTCTGGTTCGGCCTGCGACTGCTGCTTCGTGACGGCCGCCGCGCCGGGGTCCTGACAACGGTCCTGACCACTCTCTTCTACCTGTACGGCCACCTGCTCGGGCTTGCCCGCAACGCGTGGCGCGGCACGAGGGAATGGCACGTGCTCCTGTTTCTTCTGCTGATTGCCGGGACAGTGGCCTGGCTGACGGTGCGCGCGCGGCGCGAATTCCGCGGCCTGACCGTGTTCCTCAACGCCTTCACGGCAATCCTCCTGGTAATCAACATCGGGGCGAGCGTGCCGGGACTGGTGCGCGGCACGACGCGCCGGGCCCGCCCGGTCGGCGCGGTGCCGGACGTTTGGCTGCCGGATATCTACTATATCATCCTCGACGGCCACGGCCGGGCCGACGTGCTCCGGGACCTGTACGGGTACGACAGCTCGGAGTTCCTTGAGCAACTCCGGCGTCGCGGGTTCCACACCGCGGCCAACGCCCGGTCCAACTACTGCCAGACCTACCTCTCGCTCGCATCCACCCTCAACCTCACCTACCTTGACAGCCTGGCCGACGCCGTCGGCCGTGACTCCGACGACCGCAACCCGGTGGTCGACTTCCTTCAGCACAATATCGTGATGGACACGCTCCGGGCGCACGGATACCGGATTGTGACCTTCGCGTCCGGGTATTCGGGCACGGAGTTCAGTGATGCGGATGTCCACTTCCAACCGCGTGGCGGCATGAGCGAATACCGCAACGTGCTGGTCAGCACCACCCCGCTGCCGCTCCTGCTCCGGCTCTTCAACCGCAGGACCCAACACGACCTCCACCGCGACCGGGCCCGGTATATCCTCCGTCACCTGCCGGACGCCGCCTCGGTGCGCGGGCCGGTGTTCACGTTCGCCCACATCCTGCCGCCTCACCCCCCGTTCGTGTTCGGCGAACACGGTGAGGCAATCCAGGTTCAAGGCCTCTACCACCTCGCGGACGGCAACCACTATCACCACTCCGAGCCGGACCTCATCCGCAGGTACGTCGCCGCATACCGACGCCAGGTCGCCTGGGTCGACCGGGTGATACTCCGGACCGTGGACGAAATACTCGCCCGTTCGCTTCAGCCCCCGGTGATAATCATCCAGGCAGACCATGGCCCCGGCTCCCGCCTCAACCAGGACGACCCCCGCTGGACCGACTTCACCGAACGGCTTTCAATCCTCAACACCTGCTATTACCCGGACACCGGGTATCAACTCCTCTACGATTCCATCACCCCGGTCAATACCTTCCGGCGCCTCCTCAACAAACTCCTCGGCAAACACTACGAACGCCTGCCGGACCACAGTTTCTACGCCACGTGGAACAAACCCTACCAATACTACGACATCGACACCTGGCACGCCGGCAACAAAGAGATTCCCGACCGGGTCGCAGTGGTCGCCTTCCGACAGGCCGAAACCCAGCCGAGCCAGCCCCGGTATTACTACCGGCGCCTAGCCGCCCGCAAACTTCCCGGGACCGAAGTCGGACCCGTCTTCCTCTACCTGGTCGACGAAATCCCGACGGTCGAAGACGCCTACGCCCGGTATCGCGAAGCGGTCGAGGAAGGAGCAATGCCCGATTTCGGTAATAGTTACGACGTGTTCCTCGGACACCACGGCCCCGACTGGAAAAGGGTTCTCGCCCTCCTCATACCCCTCGATTCCGCGTATGAGCCCTCGGAGGCACGCACCCAACCCCGCATAACGGTAATAACCTTCCGATGCGCTGACGACCCGCCGCACGACCCTGTAGCCTACGCACAGCAACTGGTCCGGGGTCAGCTCGCGGGCGCCGTGGTCGGGCCAGTCTACTTCACGCAGACCAAAACCCGGCTTACGGTTGAACAGGCGGTTGACCGGTATCGCGAAGCGGTCGCGCAAGGCAATCTCCCCGACCTCGGCGTCAACTACCAACACGCCTCCGGCACCGGGCCGGACGGCAAGCCGTTCACAGCACTGTTCTTCCCGACCTCGGCTGAAGCGACCACCGGTCAACCAGCCATGGAGGAGGGTCCATGAAGCTCATCATCCAGGTCCCCTGCTACAACGAAGAAGAAACTCTGCCGCTGGTCGTCCGCGACCTGCCGAAAGACATCCCGGGTGTTGATGAGATTGAGTATCTTGTCATTGATGACGGCTCGCTCGACAACACGGTCGAAGTCGCGCGGCAGCTCGGAGTCCACCACATCCTCCGGCTCAGACCCAACCGGGGACTCGCAGCCGCATTCCGGGCCGGGGTTGATGCTTGCCTCGAACGCGGGGCCGACATTGTCGTCAACACCGATGGCGACAACCAGTATGACGGCCACGACATCCCGAAACTCGTTCAGCCGATACTGCAAGGCGAAGCCGAGATTGTGATCGGGGAACGTCCGATTGCCACGACCGCCGAGTTCTCGCCCACCAAGAAACTGCTTCAGCGAATGGGAAGCTGGTTTGTCCGCAAGCTCTCCGGCACCAATGTCCGCGACGCTCCCAGCGGCTTCCGGGCGTTCACCCGGGACGCGCTGCTCCAGCTCAACCTGGTCAGCGACTATACCTACACGCTTGAATCCATCATCCAGGCCGGCCGCAAACGCATCCCGATTGCCAACGTCAAGATTCGCACCCATGCGAAGACCCGCGAGTCGCGGCTCATGCGCAGCATACCCGGCTACATCGCCCACTCGCTCGGCACCATGCTCCGGGTCTGGCTCACCTACGCCGCATACCGCGTATTCATCACCGCCGGCGCCCTCTTCGGGCTGGCCGGTGCCGCGCTCGGGGTCCGATTTCTGTTCTACCTGTTCCGTGGTGAAGGCCAGGGCCACATCCAGTCACTCATCCTGCTGGCTGTGCTGCTCTTCGCCGGGTTCCAGCTCATCGCCATCGGGCTCCTTGCCGATATGATCAGCACCAACCGCCGGATTATCGAAGACGCCAACCGCGAAGCCCGGGCAGCCAGGTACGGCCGGGGGACATGACCGGCATTCCGTCCTCGGAATCCCGGACCGTGTCCCCGTCCGACCGAAACAAAACCCTCAAGACAACCTGGCGGATTCTCAGGGTCGCCATCGCGCTTGCCCTGCTGGTTTTCCTTCTCCTCCGCGTCGACCTGCGACAATCGTTTCTTATCCTTGGCCGAGCACAACCCGGCTGGCTGGCCGTGGCCGCCGCACTGCTCCTGTTGGTGTTCATCATGGGTACAATCCGCTGGCAACTCCTGCTCAGGGCCCGCGGTTACCGGTTTTCGACCTGGTTCCTGTTCCGGGTGTACCTCTCCGGGCTGGCGCTCAACAGTGTCCTGCCGACCGCGCTCGGCGGTGACGTGCTGCGTATGGCCTACACATCGGTTCAGCCCCGCCCCGCGGAAGGCGTATCCATCGTGCTGGTTGACCGGGCGGTGGCGCTGGTCGGTCTGCTGACGATGGCGCTTGTCTCTTCGGTCATCGTGATGGCCGGTAGCGGGCGGACCGACCTGCTGATACTCTCGCTGGCCGGACTCGCGTTGCTCGGGGTCATGGTCACGGCGGTGTTTCCCGAGTGGAGCTACCACCGGTTGGTGCGAGTCCTCGGGGCAATCAGGGTATTCGGTTTCGGCGAGAAGTTGCTGCGTGTGCTCGACGGGGTACGGTCGTTTCGTGACAAGGGCCGGGCAGTCACAGGAGCAGTCGGCATCTCGCTGCTGATACGGGTCACGTACAGCCTGGCCTGGTACGCACTCGGCCTTGCGGTCGGGGCCGGGGCCCCGTTTCTCTACTACCTGCTCTACATGCAGTTGCTCTCGGTTGTCACAATGCTGCCGGTTTCCATCGGTGGTGTCGGGATCAGGGAAAACGGGTTCGCGCTGCTGATGGCCCGGGTCGGAATGTCCGGAGTGCACGCGGTCGCCATCGCCCTGCTGTTTCTCGCTGTCAACTACACGTATGCTCTCGTCGGCACGTTCGTGCTGGCCGGGCTGCGCCGGAAGCATCAGGCGTCAAGCGCAGGGCGCAAGGCGTAAGGCGTCCCCGCTACCCCTCAATTTCGAACTCCGAATTGTGAATGTCGAATTCGGAACCTGCATTCTGACTCCTACCTTCTTTGTGTTCTTCGTGCCTTAGTGGTGAGATTCCTGACTCGGCTTGCACAGCAACAAACCTGCGGAATATCGGGGAATATCGGGGACATAGAGCTTGTCTGAAAACCGGTCTTCAGAAGTTGTTGAAACCT
>CBDUZK010000033.1:0-16696 GCA_965371675.1 uncultured bacterium
GGTCTTTTTCTCATCCAGCTCCGACTCCTCGACGAACTGCAGGGCCCCGGTCGGACAGGTGGTCGCGCAACGCGGGCCGTCATCGCGGTCGCCGCACAGGGTGCACTTCTGCGACGTGCTGCGCAGCAGGTAGGTGTCCATCACTCCGAACGGGCACGCCAGCACACACGACCTGCAGCCCACGCAGTGGAAGCTCGACCGGGACACGATACCGGTATCCGGGTCCTTGCGGATGACGTCAAACGGACATGCGACCACGCACAGCGGCTCTTCGCAGTGACGACAGGAGAGCGGCACGTACACCTGGGCCGCAAGCTCACCGTACCGGACCCGGGCCTCGCCTTTGTACCGGCTCCGGCACGCAGCTTCGCACGACCGGCAACCGATGCAGTAGTCCATCCGCAGCACGAGTCGTTTCGCCATGTCAGCTCGGTCGATACTCGGTCGGCGGCGGCACGATGCCGGCCGCCTTCGCAATCTTGACATTCACCGGCTGGACCGTGACGTCGCCCGTGACATCGTCGGTCCCGAGCGGGAACAGGGTCCGGTTCCGGTGCACGTTCGTCCCGACCATGACCGCGCCCGCCGGCACCGCGTCGGTCACGTGGACCTTGAATTCCAGCTCCGCAACCGGGCTTGCGATACTCAGGACCGCGCTGTCGTCGACGCCCAGCTTCGCCGCGTCCGCGGGGTTGACCGCGACCCGGTCTTCCGGGTCATGGAACCCGCGCAGCCCGATTGCTTTCTTCTCACCCATCAACAACCACTCACCGCCGCCACGGGTCATGCCCGCGGCTTTGTCGGCCATCTCGACCACCGCGGCCGGCGCATACGGCTTCAATGCCTGGAGTCGGGCCTCACTCGCGTCACCGAGCAGTTCGATCACCCGCGCGAAATCCCGGGTCCCGCTGCACGGCTCGGCGACCGGCTCGCGGGTAACCGGACCCCAGTAGGAACTGCCGGACGACGCCTTCTCAAGTTCCGCGGTCATCGGGAACACGAGGCCCGGGACCGGGGGGTCGGGAATGAATATCGCGGTCGCCACCCGGTACTCGACCCGCTCCAGCTCGGGCATCAAGCCGTCGTAGCTGTACGGGAACAGACCCCCGGTCCAGAACAGCAGCCGGATTCGACCACCGGCAATCGCCGCGCGCACGTCCGCGAACGACGCGAGTCCCTGCGGCAACCCGGTCTCGCGGAACCCGACGAACGGCTTGCCGGACTTGACTGCCACGAGTTGGGACCCCAGGCTGTGCAGCAGCGGGTGGAACACACGTCCGGTATGGGCCGCGCTGCCCACGAACCCCGGCACGTCGGGCGAGAGCATCGCGGCCGCGGCCGCCAGTTGCCCGCGTTCGACCCCGGCGACCTTGCACATCCGGTCGACGTCCACCCCGGTAAGCGAGTCGTCAATCAGGGCCGCGAGCGCCACCAGGGCGAACGGCTCGGTGCCCGGACCCACCCGGATGAATGAGTGCGCGAAGCCGGACTGCCGGGTCTTGATCGAGTCAATCACGACCAGCCGGTTCTTCCGGTTGGCATAGCGTGCGTTCAGCATGCGCCCGACCGCGACCGGTGACGTATTGAACACGTCGCCGACCAGCAGCATCAATTCCGCGTTCTCGACCTGTTCCAGGGTCGGGTCGGACACGCCTTCGACCCGGGCTTCGAAACTGTTCTCCGGTTCGACGTGGCCGCACGCCAGGTTCTTCGTGCCCAGTTCCAGGGCCAGGCCGTGCATCCGCCGGACCTCGCTCATGCTCCGTCCCCGGCTGTAGACCAGCGCAATCTCGGCGGGCTTGACCGCGGCCTTCCAACCCTTGACCAGGCTGTTCGCTTCGTCCCAGGAAATCGGCCTGCCGTCGAGCAGCGGGTAGGCGAGCCGCTTCGGGTGGTCGATGACGATGCTCGCGCTGTTGCCGCGCGGGCACAGCTTGCCGGCATTGACCGGCCCGTCGGCCGGGTACTCCATCCGGTACTGGTACCCGTCGAACACCACGCCCGAAGTGCAGCCGTTGAGGCAGAACGGGCAGATGGTCTTCTTGATTTCCATGGTCTACACGAACGGGTCCGGGATGTCCTTGATCTGGTCCCAGGTGAATACCGGGCCGTCCTTGCACGAGAAGAACGGTCCGAACTTGCAGTGTCCGCACTGCCCGAGGCCGCACGACATGTTCGTCTCCATCGACAGGTAGATGTTCTCGCCGCGGAACCCGACATCGAGCAGCTTCATGTTGACGAACTTCATCATGATCGGCGGCCCGCACACGACCGCGATACTGGTCCCCGGGTCGCACGGTATCTCGTCCATCAGACAGGTGACGACGCCGACCTTGCGAATCCACTTCTTGTCGGTCACGTCGACCGACAGGTCCACGTCCACCTTGTCGATCTTCTCCCATTCGGGCAGCAGGTACTTGTAGACGATGTCCGCGGACGTGCGCGCGCCGTAGCGCAGGAACACCCGCTTGTACTTGCCAATCTCATGGGTCAAGGCCAGGAACAGGGCCCGCAACGGGGCAAGCCCGACGCCGCCGCCCACGATGTAGATGTCCCTGCCCTCGAACTTCTCGAGTGGATACCGCTTGCCGTACGGCCCGCGGATTCCGACCTTGTCGCCGACCTTCATGTCGAACAGTGCCCCGGTCGCGCGGCCGACCTTCATGATCGTCATCTCAATCGTGTCCCGCTTGAACTGCGACGACGACGGCGTGAACGGCGCTTCGCCGAACCCGGGCATGGTCAGCTCGATGAACTGGCCGGCCTGGAACGGAACCTCCTGCTCGGGCTTCAACTCGAACGTGCGGATGTTCGGGGTCTCGTCAATCGTCTTGAGGATTTCCGCGCTGATCGACTGGTAGATATTGCCCATGCGCTATACTTCTGACTCTTGGCGGCCTTGGCGTTCTTGGCGGTTTCCGTACACGTCGAGCAGCACTTCGCGGACGTCAATCTTACCCATGCAGGCCGCGGTGCACCGGCCGCAGCCCGTACACGCATACATCCCCTGCCAAGTCTTGAAATGGCTGAACTTGCAGAAGAACCGGTTGTAGAACCGCTTGACGAACTCGCTGCGGGGATTCGCGCCGCCGCCGACCCGGGCGTAGGCCGCGACGTAGCACGCATCCCAGACCTTGGTCCGCTCCATGTTCACACTTCGACCTTCGTCATTCGGCATTCGGCATTCACTGGTCTGTTCCATGCCCGCACTTCGACATTCGTCATTCGGCATTCGACATTCCGTTGCTTTATCGTAGAGCAAATAGCAGTAGCAGGTCGGGCACGCCATCAGGCAGGCGTAGCACTCGACGCAGTCTGCCGCATGCTTGGCCCAGAACGCATGGTCCTCGCTGCGCTTCGCAACCCGGTCCGGCAGGTCCGCGACGAACGGATTCGGGTTGATTTCCTTGAGCTTTGCGTCGGCCTGCCTGCGCCTGTCGGCCCGGGCCGCCTTCTGCGCCTCGGTCGCCTCGACCGTATCAGCGCTCGCCAGCAACTGCGCCCCGGCCTCGGTCATAGCCTCAAGCAGCCATCCGCCCTTGACCACGGAAAGCACCACGTCCGACCCGGCTTTCTTATCGTCGGGCGCATACGGATGATTCCCGACCAGGTTGCAGAAACAGGTATCGGCCGGCTCCGGGCAGTCCGCTGTAATAATCAGTGTGCTCTTCCGCCGCTGCTCATAGAACTCGTCCTTGAACTCGCCCTCGAGGAATATCTTCCGATGCACCTCCAGGGCCGCGACGTCGCACGCCTTGGCCCCGAACAGGATGCGCGGCTCCGCGTCGCCGACTTCCATCTTGTCCGGGAAAGAAGCAACCCGCTCGCGCGGGCTGAAAAAGAAACTCTTCACCGGCTCGGCCGCACGGGTGCGCTCAAGCCCCCATTCCGGTCCTTCGGCATCTGCCGAGAGCCGCTGCCAGTGCACCTGTTCCTCAATAACCGCGGGGAAAAACACGCTCCACTTCCCGGCCAAAGCCGTCAACCATTCACCATGCTTATCCTCGGGGAGAAAGCGTAGATTCACGTGGACGGTGACGCTACAGAATTGCTTTCCGTTGTCAAGAGAAATCCGACCCCTTGCCCACGCTTGACGAACCACGCACAATGCCCACAATTGAGACGTGACGATGCTCATCCTGCTCACGCTGCTCGTCGCGGGCCCGACCGACCCGCAGACAACCCGGCCCCACGTCAAGACCATCGCCGCGCCCGACTCCCTGTTCCGCTACCGCATCTCAGTCACCACGCCGCCCGAACAGCCCGGGCCCCAGCCCGACCGCTGGCTCGCCTGGGACAAGTTCTGGCACTTCTCCGCCAGCTTCGTCAGCGTCGGTGCCGGCTACCACCTCGGCGCGAACCGGCTCGGCCTCGACCACGCACCCGCGACCGGGGCCGCACTCGGTGGCACACTCACGCTCGGCCTGACCAAAGAACTGTCCGACCTCCTCGGCCCAAAGAAGCACTTCTCCTGGAAAGACCTCGTCGCGGACGCGGCCGGCATCGGAGCCGGGTATCTCGTGTTCGTACACCAGTACTGATGGACGACCTGCTCGCCCGGCTCGACCGGGAAAACCTCTCCATCCTCGTCCTTCATATATACAGGGACAAAGAAGAGGAACTCTACCGCTCGACCCGACCCGGGGTTCAGCCCCTGCTCGAACTCATCGACAAGTTCCCGAGGGGATTGCCCGGTGCGACTGTAATCGACCGCGTGGTCGGCGGGTGTGCGGCCCGGGTCTTCGTCCATCTCCGCGTCGCCCGGGTCCTTGCGGCAATCGGCTCAACCCCGGCCCGCGCAATCCTCGCGGCCCATGACATCGACTTCCGGGTCGCGAAAGGAGTACTCGGAATCCGCAACCGCAACGGCACTGACGCCTGCCCGTTCGAACAACTCAGCCGCCACTACCCGGACGCGGAACAACTCATCCCGGCCATGCGCCGCCACCTCGCTCAGCTCCGCACCTGACCCGCTCTCTCCTCTATCTTCTATCTTCTCTCCTTCGTCCTCTATCTTCACTCCTCTTCGTGTCTCTCCGCTCCGCGATTGACAAACCCGGGCTTTGCGGCATCCTTTGGCGCAATCCGATTTGAACCGAAGGGAGTGTAAGTTGAAGAACGATAAGTTTGACCCGAAGACGGTCTGCATCCACGCCGGTGAGCCGGGCGAGGGTGCCGGGCCGGTGGTGACGCCGATATACGCGACATCGACTTTCCGGTTCCGCAACGCGCAGCATGGCGCGGACCTGTTCGCCGGTCGGGAACAGGGCTACATCTACACCCGGATGTTGAACCCGACCGTGAAAGGACTGGAGGACTGCGTCGCGGCCATGGAAGGCGGTTCCCACGGCCTGGCGACCGGTTCCGGCATGGCGGCGACGCATACGGCCCTGGCCGCCCTGTGTTCGGCCGGGGACCACGTGGTCTGTTCCGAGGCGGTCTACGGCCCGACCAATACGCTGTTGACCGGCCTGATGTCGCGGTTCGGGCTGGAGTCGTCGATTATCGACACCAGCGACACGGCAAAGGTGAAGGCCGCATTGCGACCGAATACGAAGGTCGTGTTCGTCGAGACCCCGGGCAACCCGACCCTGGTGATCTCCGACCTGCCCGCAATCGCGGAAATCACCCACGCGCACGGCGCGTTGCTGGTGGTGGACAACACGTTCATGAGCCCGATTCTCCAGCAGCCGCTGGCGCTGGGCGCCGATCTGGTGATTCACTCGCTGACCAAGTTCCTGAACGGCCACGCCGACCTGGTCGGCGGCATGATTGTGGTCAAGGACGAGGAACGCTACCAGCAGGTGCGCAAGGCGCTGAATCACCTGGGCGGAGTGTTGCCCCCGTTCGAAGCGTTCCTGGTCCGCCGAGGCATCAAGACCCTGGCGCTCCGGATGCAGCGCCACAGCGAGAACGCGCAACGGGTCGCGGAGTACCTGGAGCAGCACGCGAAGGTGGAATGGGTGCGATTCCCGGGCCTGCCGAGCCACCCGCAGTTCGAGCTTGCGCAGCGGCAGATGAAGGGGCCGGGCGGGATGATTTCGTTCGGGCTGAAGGGCGGGATCGAGGCCGGCCGAACCCTGATGGACACGACCCACCTGTGCGGGCTGGCGGTCAGCTTGGGCGGGGTCGAGACTCTGATCCAGCACCCGGCGTCGATGACCCATGCGGGCATGGACCGCGCGACCCGAGAGCAGGCCGGCATCACCGACGGACTGGTGCGGCTCTCAATCGGCATCGAGGAAGTCGCGGACATCATCGCGGACCTCGAACAGGGACTGGAGCGCATCGCAGGCTGAGCCTCGCAGCTTCCCGCTTCTCGCCTTTGTGTCTTTGTGCCTTTGTGGTTCAATTCCGGTCCTTCGGGCACCCGGTTGCCTTGACACTCCCGGGCGCAGGGATAGAATCGCCCAATGCCGATAACCCCCTTGGACGTGAAGAAGAAGACGTTCGGGACCCAGTTGCGCGGAGTGTCGCCGAAAGAGGTGACAGCGTTCCTCGCCCTGGTCGCGAAGGAGATGGAGCAGTTGCGCAAGGAGCGGGGAATGCTGGCCGAAAAGGTGGACGAGCTGTCGGCCCGGCTGGAGCAGTACGAACGGACCGAGGACCTGCTCAAGGAAACCCTGCTGACCGCGCAGAAGACAACCGGGGACCTGCGCACTGCGGCCCGGCAGGAGTGCGACGCAATCAAGCGCAAGGCCGAGGAGGACGCGCGGGCCCTGCTCGCCGAGGCCACGCAGCAGGCCGATAAGACGCTCGACGACACCCGGGCCGAAGCCGCGGAACTGCGCCGCGAACTGGACCGGCTGGCCGCGCAGCGCACCAGCCTGCTGCAGCAGATGCGCGGTATCATGAACTCTTTCAGCACGCTGATCGACCGCTGGGAGGCCGAGCCGGCCTCGAACGAACCGAATGCTGCAAAGCCGGATAAGCGCTAGCGCGGACTTCATCCGCGGCCGCACCGATTTCGCGCCGGAAATCGGCATCGTCCTCGGCACCGGCCTGAGCCAGTTGGCCGACCACGTCGAACCGGTGGCCGCGATACCTTACGCGGACATCCCCCATTTCCCGGAGCCGACGGTCGAGAGTCATCACGGCGAACTCCTGCTCGGAAACCTGGCCGGCAAGCGGGTCGCCCTGATGAGGGGCCGGTTCCACTACTACGAGGGCTACGACCTGGACCAGGTCACGCACCCGGTCCGGGTGATGAAGGAACTGGGAATCAGGACGCTGATCCTGTCGAACGCGGCCGGCGGCGTCAACCCTCAGTACCGGGCCGGCGGCATCTGCGTCCTGACCGACCACATCAATCTCACCGGGCACAACCCGCTGCGCGGCCCGAACGACGACACGCTCGGCCCGCGCTTCCCGGACATGTACGCGGTCTACACCCCGGAACTGATTGACCTCGCCACCCGGGTCGCGCTCGACCTGAAACTGCCGTTGCAGCGCGGCGTCTACGCCTGGGTCACCGGGCCGAACCTGGAGACTGCGGCCGAGTACCGCTGGATTCGCATCATCGGCGCGGACCTGGTCGGCATGTCAACCGTGCCCGAGGCTATCGTTGCCCGACACGCGGGCCTGCGCATCCTCGGCTTCTCGGTCGTCACCGACATGGGCCTGCCGGACGCGCTCACGGCCGTGGACCTGCCCGAAGTCCTGCGGGTGGCTGCGGAAGCGGAGCCAGGCCTGACCCGGCTGATGGTCGAACTGGTGAAACGGATTTGACACCGCGCCGTCTCCCCCTGTACCTACTGACCGCTACATCGATACTGCTCGCGGCCGTCGGCTGTCCGAAGCGCGTGGAAGTGAAGCGGCCGGACACGGCCGGGGCCGCACTCGACAGCGCGCGCGCGTACCTGGGTGCCAAACGCTACGACCGGGCCGAGGACGCGCTGACCTACGTGATATTCAACTTCCCGGGCAGCCGCCAGGCGTCTGACGCACAGTACTACCTGGCCGAATCCTACTACCTGCAGAAGGACTACACCCAGGCCCAGACCGAGTACGACTTCTACATCAAGAGCTTCCCCAACGGCCGGTTCCAGGAGGAAGCGACCTGGCGTCTCGGGCTGGCCTACTTCAAGTCGGCCCCGGCCGGGGTCCGCGATCAGAGCCGCACCCTGCAGGCGAGAGAAATGCTGACCGACTTCCTGCTGCTCTACCCGGAATCGGAACTCCTGCCCCGGGTCCAACAGACCCTGGACGAGATCGAACTCCGGCTGACCGGCCGCGACTTCTCGGTCGCCCGGCTCTACCACAAGGGAGGCGAGTTCCGCGCCGCACTGGTCTACTACGAACACATCGCCGCCGACTTCGAGGTCGAACGCTGGGAGCCAATCGACCGGTTCCGGCTCGCGGTCTGCTATGCGGAAACCGGGCAAACCGACGACGCGCGAAACCTGCTCGCGGAACTGCTCCGGGGCGACTGCGAACCCGAACTCAAACGCAAGGCACGCGACCGCCTGGCCCGGCTCGACTGACCGGTCATGAAGACCGGCATCTTCGGCGGGACGTTCAGCCCGCTCCACTTCGGACACCTGCTCGTCGCGGACGACGTGCGGCGTCAGTTGAAGCTCGACCGCGTGCTGTTCATTCCCGCCTGCCGCCCGCCGCACCGGC
The DNA here is from genome assembly GCA_965371675.1 of uncultured bacterium. Lineage (GTDB taxonomy): Bacteria > Hydrothermota > Tepidihabitantia > Tepidihabitantales > Tepidihabitantaceae > DSBX01. The sequence continues at coordinate 8,623 of CBDUZK010000033.1, forward strand.
GGTCCGGGCTTGCCCCGTACCGGCACCGCCGCGCCATGACCCGGCTCGGCATCAGGGGCCGGCCCGGGTTCGAGCTCTGCACCATCGAGGAGCGACTGCCCGGCCCGTCCTGGACCACGGACATGCTCGATGCGCTGCACGCGGCCCTGCCCGGTGAATCGCTCTACCTGATTCTCGGGTCTGACCAGTATGCTGCCCTCGGTTCGTGGCACGCGCCCGAACGGCTGATCCGCCATGCCCGGCTGGTGGTGATGGAACGCCCGGGCACTCAGAAACCCCGGCTGTTTCGCGGCCACGACCCGGGCCGGGTACGGTTCCTGCCGGTTATCGCGGTCGATATCTCGGGAGCCGGGATTCGCGCAAGGCTTGCCAAGGGCAGGCCGGTTCAGTATATGTTACCAATGTCGGTGGCACGCCACCTGCGGCAACACCGGCTCTACGCCTAACTGACAGGAGGACTGATGTTCGGTATCGCATTTGCACAGGCCACCGAAGCCGCGGGCGAAGCGGCCGCGGAAGCCCCGGCCGGCGGCGGAATCAACTCGCTGCTCGGGTTTCTCCCGATAGTCCTGATTTTTGTCGTGCTCTACTTCCTGATGATCCTGCCGCAGCAGCGCCGCCAGAAGAAACACCAGGCGATGCTTAAGGCCCTGAAGCGCGGTGACCGGGTCGTCATATCCTCCGGGATCCACGGCATCATCACCAACGTGCGCGAGCAGACCTTCGTGGTCAAGATTGCGGACACCACCGAGGTCGAAGTCGACCGGGGGTCCGTGGGCCACAAGATCGGCGCGCAGCAGTAGCCGATGGCCGGGCCGGTCGGACGCAAACGCCGGGTCGTCTTCTACGGCAACCCGGTGCTGCGCCGCAAGGCGCTCCCGGTCGAAAGCATCACGCCCGAAATCGCGCAGTTCCTGGCCGACCTGAAGCTGACCATGCAGGAACGCGACGGCCTCGGCCTGGCCGGCAACCAGATTGGTGAAACCATCGCCGCGTTCGCAATCGACCCGCGCAGCGCCGGCGTTGACATCGAGCCCTACTGCATCATCAACCCCCGGATTGCGGCCCGCGAAGGCGCGGTCGAAAAGGAAGAAGGCTGCCTGTCGATCCCCGGCGTGTACGACGTCATCACGCGGCCCGAACTGGTGCGCGTCACCGGCATCGACGAATCCGGCCGGCCGATTGACCGGGAAGTCACCGGCATGCTCGCCCGCGCGTTCTCCCACGAAATCGACCACCTGGACGGGACCCTCTTCATCGACCACCTCGGCGCCCTGCGCCGCCGGTTGCTCGGACGCAGGCTCAAGGAAATCGAAGCCCGGGAACGGGCGGCGGCGTGCGACTGATATTCCTCGGCACGTCCGGGTTCGCGACCCGGTTCCTGCATATGCTGGCACGTTCCGAACACGACCTCGTCGCAGTCGTCTGCCCCGCGCCCCGACCCGCGGGCCGGGGCCGCAAGCTCCTCCCCTGCCCGGTCGAGACCACGGCCCGCGAACTCGGCATCGAGCCGCTGACCCCCAAGGATCCGAACTCACCCGGGTTCGTGGAAACGGTTGCGGATCTGCGCCCGGACCTTGGTGTGCTCGTCGCCTATGGCCGCATCCTGCGGGCCCCGCTGCTGCAGGCCCCGGGCCGCGGGTTCATCAACGTCCACCCCTCACTGCTCCCCCGGTACCGCGGCGCGGCCCCGATCCAGCGCGCCCTGCTTGCAGGTGAAACCACAACCGGCCTGACCGTGATTGCAATGAATGAACGGGTCGACGCGGGCGACATCCTGCACCAGGCCGAGACGCGAATCGACCCGGACGAAACTGCGGGCGAACTCGGGGACCGACTTGCCGAAACCGGGACCCGGGCCCTCGCCCACGTGCTCGCCGCAATCGCGACCAACACCGCCACACCCCGACCCCAGGCCGGTACGGCAAGCAAGGCCCCGAAACTGGGCCCGGGCGAACGCCTGCTCGACTGGACCCACCCGGCGCGCGAACTCCACAACCGGGTCCGCGCCCTTGCGCCCGAACCCGGGGCGTACACCACCTTCCGCGACCGCCGGCTGCAGGTATACCGGTCCATGGTCATACCCGCGACCGAAGCCGCGCAACCCGGGACCCTGCTCACCGCGTCCCGGGGCCTGCAGATTGCGACCGGTGACAACACGCTCGAACTGATTGAAGTGAAACCCGAAGGCGGCCGGCGTCAACCCGGCTCCGCCTTCCGCAACGGTGCCCGGCCGGTCCCGGGCGAAAGGCTGGGTTGATCCCGTGAAACGCCGCACCCGCCGCAAGACCAAAGCCGGCCGCACCGGCCGAATCCTGTTCGTCGTCCTGATCGTCATACCCGCCTCGCTCCTGCTCCTGCTCGCGTTGCTCAACTGGGTCATCATGCCGCTCTTCACGCGCTACGGTCGCGAGCTGGAAGTGCCGGAACTGGTCGGCCAGACCCGGGCCGCGGCCGAACAGGCAATCGAGGCCGCCGGGCTCAGGCTCGGCGAAATCCGCATCGTCGGCGACACCACCCAGCCGCCCGGCCACATAGTATTCCAGGTCCCCCGGCCCGGCCGCATGGTCAAAGCCGGCCGGCTGGTAAGCATCGACGTCAGCCGGGGCGCGAACCGGCTCCTGATACCTGACATCATCGGCATGGCGGTCGACCGCGCCACGGCCCAACTCGAAGACCTCGGGTTCATAGTCTCGGAAATCGAATCCCTGCGCACCCCGAACGTCCCGGTCGGACGCATCATGGCAATCCGGCCCATGGCCGGCACCGAAGTCGACCGCGGCAGCACGGTCATCCTGGCGGTCGCCGCACCGGTCGGCAAGTTCCCGATGCCGAACCTGCTCGGCGTGGACCTCGAAACCGCAAGCGGCATCATCGCATCGCAGGGGCTGATACTCGGCGGCGTCCGCGAAGCGCCCAGCGACGAACCGGTCGGCATCGTGCTCGTCCAGTTCCCGGAAGAAGGCATGTCGGTCCAGGACGGCGACTCGGTCCACATGATTGTCGCGGTCCCGTTCGAACCGGACTCCACGCCATGAAGATATCCGTCTCGATTCTCGACTGCGACTTCCTTCACCTGGAAGACGAAGTCCGGGCCGTGGAACAGGCCGGCGCGGACGCAATCCACCTCGACGTCATGGACGGGAGGTTCGTGCCGACAATCAGCTTCGGCCCCGCAATCGGCCGCGCGGTTCGCCGCGCCACCGGCCTGCCGATTCACACCCACCTGATGGTCGCAGACCCCGGGCCCCAGGTCGAACAATTCAGTGACTTCTCCGACCTCATCATCTTCCACATCGAGACCATGACCGACCCGGCCCCTTTGCTCACCGCAATCCGCAAAGCCGGCTGCGCGGTCGGGCTCAGCCTCAACCCGGCCACACCGCTGGTCCACGTCACGCCCTGGCTCGGCCGACTCGACGACGTGCTCGTGATGAGCGTGGTTCCGGGCAAAGGCGGCCAGCAACTCATCCCGGCCGCGCTCGACCGGGTACGCGCGCTCCGCGCGGCCGCGCCCCCGGACGGCAAACTCACCGTGTCAATCGACGGCGGGGTCAACCCGGACAACGCGGCCCGGGTCCGCGAAGCCGGCGCAGACGTCGCCATCACCGGCAGCGCCATCTACGGAAGCGACGACTACCCGGGCGTCATCCGGTCACTCAAACAGGGCTGACCCCTTGTTCGACCTGCTCAGCGACCGCTTCACCAGGCTCCAGCGCAAGCTCCGCGGCTACGGCAGCCTCAGCAGCAAGGAAGTCGCCGACGCCCTGCGCGAAATCCGCGTGCTCCTGCTCGAAGCCGACGTCCACTACAAAGTAGCCGGCCACTTCATCCGCACGGTCAAAGCCGCCATCGAGAAACAGGACGTCGCCAAAGCCCTCAAGCCCGGCGAAGTCATCAACTACACCCTGTACCGCGAACTCGCGGCCCTGCTCGGCGGCAAACCCGCCCGGCTCGACCTCAGCGCCACGCCCGCAATCGTCGCGCTCGTCGGGCTCCAGGGCACGGGCAAGACCACCTTTGCCGGCAAACTCGCACTCAAGCACAGAGGCCGCAAACCCCTGCTCGTCGCCTGCGACGCCAAGCGCCCGGCCGCGTCCGACCAGCTCAAACGCATCGCCGAACAGGCCGGCTGCGGCTTCCACCCGGTACAGGACGACGTCCTCGCCACCTGCCGCTCCGCGCTCGCCCAGGCGAAGAAGAACGGCAACAACCTCATCCTGCTCGACACCGCCGGCCGCCTGCACATCGACGTCGAACTGATGGACGAACTCGCCGCAATCCAGCAACTCACGAAGCCCAGCGCCACCCTGCTCATCCTCGACGGCATGGTCGGCCAGGACGCACTCAGCCAGGCCGAGACCTTCCACGAACGGCTCGACCTCACCGGCTGCTGCATCACCAAACTCGACGGCGACACCCGGGGCGGCGCGGTCGTCTCGGTCCGCCACGTCACCGGGCTCCCGGTCTACTACATCGGCACCGGCGAACACCTCCCCGACCTCGAGGAATTCCACCCGGACCGCATCGCCTCCCGCATCCTCGGTCGCGGCGACATGCAGAGCCTCGCCGAGAAAGTCCAGGCCGCCACCTCGCCTGAAGACCAGCGCAAGACCGCGGAACGATTCCTCAAAGGCAGGTTCGACCTTGAGGACTTCCTCAATCAGCTCCGCAACATCAGGAAGATGGGGAACATCCAGAAGCTGCTGGCGATGATACCCGGGGCCGGGGCGCTCGACGTGGACGAAAACGAGATGACCAGGGTCGAAGCCCTGATCCAGTCCATGACCCCGCAGGAACGCAGGCACCCGGACATCATCGATGGCTCCCGCCGCCGCCGCATCGCGGACGGCTCCGGCACCAGGGTCCAGGACGTCAACCACCTGCTCAAAGACTTCAAACAGGCCCGGGCCATGGCCGGGCAACTCGGCGCGGGCGGCAAGATGCCCCAGGTACAGAGACAACCCCGCTTCCGCGGCCGCCGCCGCTGACCGACCCGACCCCGCTACTTCAGGACAAGAACCCGGCTCGGTTCCCGGCTGTCCCCGGCTCGGATGAAATAGACCCCAGGCGGGATACCGGTCAGCACATTCTCGCCCGGTGCCAACTCAAAGACTCGACGTCCCATCGCGTCATGGAGGCTCACCGGCTCCCGGCCACGAAGGTAGTAGCTGCCACGTACCAGTTGTGTCCTGCGCGCCGGAGCCGCTTCGTCAGGCAGTCCCAGGCCCGACCCCGGGAACGGACCGAAACTCGCCCAGACGCGCGTGCCGAAATAGGCGCTCCCCTCATCAAACCTGGTATACTGTGTCCACAGACACGCCACCTGTCCCTGCGACCCTGCAGCCAGCGCTACCTCTTGGGCACCGAAACCCGCGTGCTCAACAACAGACCGCTGTGATACCCTGCCGTCAAAGCCGAGCCGCACGGTGGTCAACCCCGAAACCACGGTGCTATCCACCCAGGTCAGAAGCCAGCCGGTGGACGTCGGCGCGACCGCCAGCACTTGCTCATCCCACTCACAGTCGATCTGCCAGGTCCCAAGCACCGAATCGCGCGGCGACAGGCAGGTCCCGTCAGCATGGACGAACCGCGACTCAATCACACCGTTGCGGTCCGATTCCGACCGGGCCCACGCCACCAGGAAAGGCTCACCCGCGCCCACTACCGGCGACCCCTGCAACTCCGCCCGGGCAATAGCCTGACCGGTAGGGTCCAGCAGCTCACCGTCTCCAGTCACACGAGCAACCACGACGCTCTCAGCATCACACCAGGCGACGAGGTACACGCCCGCGTGCCAGGCGACCGACGGATTGCCCGGCCATACCGATGGGCGGTCGATGTAGAACAGATAGTCCTCCGGCATCGTCCCGTCCGGCTCGATAAGCATGCCCGTAACGTAGTGACGCCCGGAGGTCTCCTCCGTCAGCCACACCAAGAGCCAACGTTCTCCATCCGAGGCGAGCGCCGGTGCAACGTCATTCGCACCAAGGGTAGAAACGAGCAGCGGCGTCGAGTCGAGCAGGACCCCGTCCCGGCCCACTCGATGGCACAGGATGCCCCGGTGGACTTCGGTGGCCACGAGGTACCCAGCGTCTGACCCGGCAACAACCGGTCGGCTCTGTATCTGGTCCTCGGGCGACAGCACGATGACGTCCGGGTTCATCGCCCCGCCCGGGCCGAACCGACTGGCGTAGGTGCCTATCCGATCGTCCGACTCGGACTCGGTCCAGACCGCCAGGAATGTCTCGCCGTCGGACGAAACCGATGGGGCGTGCTGCGACGCCGGCATCCGGTTCACCAGGACCGGACCCGTGTCTACCGGGACCCCGGCTTCACCGACCCGCCGGGTCACCACGTCGTGGTGATCCGGGTTCAACCAGGCGGCCAGTACTTCCCGCCCGTTCCACGCAACTCCTGCCTGGACATACCACCCCGGTTCATCGCCCAGAACCGCCGGCGCAGTATCTGGCAGGCTTCCGTCGCTGTTCACGCGCAGACACACCGCCATCGACCAGTCATCACGCCAATAGCGGTCCACCCACTCAACCAGGAACTGGTATCCCATTCCCACAACCGCGGGCGTTTGCAGGTTTCCGTAGCCCCAAGAGGCCCAAACCCGAATAGGAATCGAATCGAGCACCTGGCCATCGAAACCCACCCGAACTGCGCCTATGCCGAAGCTATCCTGCCCCGGAACGAACTCCTCGCCTGACCACGCAACGAGCCAGCAACTGTCCGAGGCGGCGACGCCCGTGAAATCGACTTCGTGAAAGCCGTCGTGAACCACGACGCAGGAATCGAGCACGACCCCGCCCGACGACAACCGCGCTATCGTCGTCTGCCAATCGCCGCTGCGACCGGCCTGCCAGGCTATCAAGCTGTTACCCCCGCCGCCCGCGACCGCAGGAAACTTGTTGCAGCGAGTGTCGCTCGGCACCCGGAGCGCTGGGCAATCGAGCATGTGCCCGGCGGGCGTGACGCGTGCGGCCCTGATGCCGTACTGAGTGCCATGCGAGCTGGACATCCACGTGACAACGAAGTTCTCCCCGTCGAACCCGACGTCCGGCTCCTCAGTGCTCGACTCGTCCATCGGCCACCGCAGCGGCTCAGGGTCTAGCAACACACCATCGACGGAAACGCGCGCTCCAAACAGCACATCCGGCCCGCACTCCGCCGACCAGACCAGCAGGTACACACCCGCGCCGTACGCCACCGAAACCGAGTACGCTCTTGCCCCGCTGGCCATGCACAGCAACGGTCGCTGTTCACACGGCAGACCGTCCGGGGACAACAGCCGCGCCAACACCACTTGCGTATCGCGGCCGTCATCATCGACCGCGCCGCCCCACGCCACAAGCCATCGCTCACCGTCCGAGGCCGCCGACATACTCGAACTGTGCTGGGTCGTCTCCTCGCCCGGACGCGCGCCCCGCTCGACCATGAACGGACGGCCAAACTCAGGCACCTCACATACCCCGGTCCGACCCGGGTCTTCACGCACTGGTGTTGAAGATGGCTCTTCTGGGAATACGGCCGTGACCGCCCCGGCCGCCAAAACAATGACCGACAGGATTCGAAGTCTACTCAAACTGCCTTCCTGACACAGTATAGGGTCAGTCCCGCCCGTGGTCAACGGGTCCTCCGCTCCAAGAAACGAGGAAACGACCCATGCAGCGGCTTCATCACAAGGTCCATTCCAGTCTCCTTTCGGGCCACATTCTCCGGCCCATTCGCTTGGCTGTTCTACTCAGTGATAACCCGATAATCGCAAAACTGACAATATTTCCTCGAAAATGGGGCAAAATGCCCCAAAAGTAACGGTAGAAAGTGCCCCCCGGGGCGGCCCACCCGTCGCCCCCCGGGTCCTATGGGCCCTCCTTTGCGGGTTTCTCTGTCGGAGTTTCTGTCGGGACTTGTGTCGGGACCTGTGTCCCGGCCTTTGTGCGGGCCTTTGTCACCGCCTTTGTTCCAGCCTATGTCCCGGCCTGTGTCACCACCTCTGTCCGCACCTGTGTTCCGGCCTTTGTGCGGGCCTGTGTCCGAACCTCTGTCAGGACCTGTGTCCCGGCCT
>CBDUZK010000034.1:0-16512 GCA_965371675.1 uncultured bacterium
CGCGTAGATTTCCTGCCTTCCATCCCGGTCGGCATCGCCGCAGAGCAGCCGGCCCCGGCACCGACAGGGGTATCTGCGCAATGCGCTGCATGGACGAATCGGGCTTGCTGATTGGCCCGAGAGTACGACCCGGGGCAAGAGACACGAGAACGACCAACAGCAGCCACTGCATGGTAGAACTTAGCGTTTGACCGCAGGAATGTCAAGCAGCCCGCAGCCACGCGCAGGACAACGAAAGGAGGGTAGTTCCGGGGACATAATAAAGGATTTTCTGTTGCGGAGGCGGATCATTTGTGTTTCCATGGCCCCTTGGGGCCCGGCTTCTGCGGCTTCAGTGTGCGGCCTGTTTTCAGCTCCAGGCTGGCCACGAAGTCTTCATCACCCAATGGACGGCCGGTCCGGTTGTGCAGCCGCAACGTATCCAACTCGGCCTCGGACAGTCCCTGGCCAAGGTACTCAGGCCAGCTTGCCACTCGGTCCGACATCGGCTTGACCTTCACCAGGGCATCGTCTTTTCCGCACATGTGGGCTGCGGCGCTTGACCAGCGGTACTCCCAGGCATGCTTCGCCATTCGTGATCGAACCGGGTTGAGCTCGACGTACCGCACTGCTGCCAGTAGGTAGCGTTCGTCCATCGGACACGAGGCAAACCGCCCCTGCCACAGATACCCGCGCCATTCCTCTCGGAAGTTGACCCGCCGCGTGTAGCGCCGATGAGCTTCACCAATCGCCCGGGCCAGCCCCGTTTCCGTCTCAGGCACTGCAATCAAGTGGATGTGATTCGGCATCAGGCAGTAGGCCCAAACCGTTACCGAGTTCCTATCACACCATTCCCGCATCAGCCGAAGATAGGTCTGGTAATCATCATCCCCGAAGAACACCGGCTGCCGACGGGTTCCACGTTGCGTGATGTGGTGAGGTAGCGAAGGTATCACGACTCGTGCCCATCGTGCCATACACCAGTCTAGACACGCACCCGGCGAATGTCAATAATCTCTTATTATGTCCCCGGAATTCCCCGGCCTTTGTCCCAACCTCTGTCCGGCTTTCGGTCGAGCCCTCTGTCGGAACCTCTGTCGATACCTGTGCACCGTCCCAAGTCAGGATTTGAGATTCTAGATTCGTGATTTCAGATTGCGGAATCCGGCCCCGCGACGATTGTAGATTCCAGATTCTCGATTGATGATTGCCCGGAATCCCGAATGCCGAGTGTCGATTTGACATCCTGTTTCCATGCGTCATGCTCACCATATGAAACCGCGCGGGTTCATGTTCCTGCTCGCCTGCGTCTGCCTGCTTGGACCGTCATCCGCCGCCGGCCAGTGGCTGGAGGAGACCATCTACCTGCCCGACTCGCTGAGCGGCGTTGTGTTTCCGTCGGTCATCACCTGCAGCCCGGTGAGCAACAAGGTCTACGTGAGCGGCATGCACATGGACGGCTACCGGCGCTTCGGCGCCGACTGCTGGGTGGTCGTGCTCGACGGCACCAGTGACCGCATCATCGGACGCATACCGGTTCCGACCGAGGTGACCGCAATCTGCTACAACGCGACCGACAACAAGGTCTACGTCAACGGCCACGACGAGGACAGCACACTCACGGTCATTGACGCCGAAACCGACTCGGTCATCGCCACCCTGGCGCTGGGCGCACTCCCGTACTACACCTCGGGACTCTGCTGGAACCGCGTGCTGAACAAGGTCTATGCCCAAGTCGGCCGCTACTCGGCAGTGTGCTCGACGGTGGCCGTAGTCGACGGAGCTGCGGACACGGTAATCAAGACCGTGGAGACCGTGCGCTCTCCGTCGATAATGGTGTGCGCACCGGAGTACGACCGGGTCTACTGCGGCAGCGACCGCACCCCGGAACTGGCCGCCATCGACTGCACGGCGGACACGGTCTGCGCCCGTATCACGCTGTCCGGCTTCGCCACGGCCGCATGCTACGACTCGGCAGGAGGCAGGGTCTTTGTCGCCGACTTGCGCGGGGATGTAGTGGTCGTGGACGCGGCATGCGACTCGGTCGTAGCGTCCGCCCATGTCGCGGCCGGCCGGATAACCTCACTCTGCTACAACCCGCTCCGCAACCGGCTCTACTGCACATCGCTGGACGACGAGCTCGTCGTGCTGGATGCAACCAGCCTGGCGGTGGTAGCCCGCGTGCGGCTTGTCGGGAACTGGGCCGGGACCGCCTGCTACGACTCCCGGACCGACCGGGTGTACTGCGCGGGCAAGGACCTGGGCTTTGTCCACATCCTGGACTGCGCGACCGACAGCGTCGTCGCCGTCCTGTACGCCGGTGAGAGCCCGGTCGCACTCTGCCCCAGCCCGCAGGAGGTGAAGGTCTACTGCGTGAACTCCGGCAGCGATGACCTGGCGGTGATTGCCGGTGACTCGGTGGCGGCGCGCATCCCCGTGGGCAGCCAGCCGCTCAAGTCCTGCTACAACCCGGTTCGGGACAAGGTCTACGTCGCCAACTTCTCGAACGGGCTGGTCTCGGTCATCGACGGCGCCTCGAACAAGGTGCTGGCCAACGTCCGGGTCGGTTACCGCAACTGGGACATCTGCTATGCCTCCGAGGTGGACAAAGTGTACTGCCCCAGTTGGGTGGAGGGCTGCGTGTCGGTCATCGACTGCGCGACCGACTCTGTGATAGCACGGGTACCCGTGGACACCCTCCCATACTACGTCGCCTACAGCCCGGAGCAGAACGCGGTCTACTGCGCGAACGACGACTACCACGACTATCGCGTCACGGTCATCGACTGCGCGGCCGACACCGTGCGCGCGTCAATCCGGCTCCCGGGCAACCCGTACGGACCCTGCTACAACTCGGTCGGCGACAAGCTCTACTGGGGCGCGCAAGGGTACGACACCAAGGTCATCTCCTGCTCGCTCGACAGCATTGTTGGTGTCATCCCTGGCGTTCAGAACCACGGGGCAGGGGGACACTTTCCGACCTACAACAAGGCCTATCTTCCTAGCGCGGGCTTCTACGTAGTCGACGGTGCAACAGACACTGTGGTCGCGCACATCGAACCGCCCCTTCACGGGACATCCAACGACGTCTGCTTCAACACGCGGATGGACAAGGTCTACCTGTCCTTCACGCCGATCATCGGCGGGTCACCGCACGTGCTGGTCGTGGATGCAGCGACCGACAGCGTGCTCAAGGACATCAGGCCGGACATCCCCACCGAGTTGTGCTACAACGCCATGAACAACAAGGTCTATGTCTGCGAGCCACTGGACCCTGACCCTGCCCGCGTGAGCATCATCGACTGCGAAGTCGACGAAATCACGGGGCAGATACCGGTCGGCCGCTGGCCCCGCTACATGACGTGGAACCCGGTTGCGAACCGGGTCTACGTATCCAACTGGTTCAGCGGCAGCGTGTCGGTCATCCGCGATAGCATGGTGCCCGGTGTGGAGGAGAACCCACCCACACGCGAAGTCACGAGCAGACCCGGCCCCACCGTCATCCGCGCTGTGCTGCACATGCCCGAAACGGGAATGACCAATGCCCGATATCCAATGACCCTGCTCGATGTTGCGGGTCGTTGTGTTATGGAACTCACGCCGGGCGTGAACGATGTCCGGCATCTGAGTCCCGGCGTGTACTTCGTTCGCCCCGCAGGTACAGTCCCAGCCTCCGGCATCCCAGGGGACAGTCCCTTCCGGGCCAAGGTCATTCTGACCCGCTGACCAGCCGCTACGATTGTAGATTCCGGATTGGTGATTCCAGGTCGGAAGAAGAGGAATCGCCGTGCACGCTACGCCTTGGCGGCATCGGTCCGAGCGCCGTGTGCAATGGCGGCTCGGTCGGTTTGACAGCCCGGGTCGGTCTGATATGCTCGGGCGAGTATGGCAGATGATGTAGGTGGAACCGGTCGATACCCGATGTCATGGAGAGGACAGTTCTGATGTGAAGCGTGACCCTCTGAAGCTGGTCGAGCAGGCGCAGGCGGTGTTCCACAGTCGTCGGGATGAGGCCGCGCGGCTGGCACAGGCGGCGCTTGAGCTGGGCCGGGCCGGCGGCAACCTGAGCGCGGTGGCGCGGGCGTTGAACCTGCTGGCGGACGTGGCCCGGGTCGAGGGCCGAATCGAGGACGCGGACGCGGCGGCAACCGAGGCGCTGGACGCGGCACAGGAGACCGGGGACCGGCACGCATGGGCCGGCGCAATCAACCTGCTGGGCCTTACCGCCTGGCATCGGGGTGAGTTCGACCTGGCAATCAGCAAGTTCGAGGATTCGCTGAACCTGTTCGAGGAGTTGAAGGACGACCTGAAGACGGGCAACGTCCGCAGCAACCTGTCCCTGATGTACTGGGAGCGGGGCGACCTGGCGCAGGCGATGGAGGAGCAGCGACGCGCCCTGGAAATCCGGATGCGGATTGGTGACCGGAGCGGGGTAGGGGTTTCCCATCTGAATATGGGACTGGTGCACCTGGACCTGGGGGACTGGGACCAGGCGCTGGAGAGCTATTTCCGGGCACTGGTCCAGCATGAGGCAATCGGCGACAAGGTGAACATGGCGATGTGCTTCAATAACATCGGCGACCTGTACCTGAAGCGGGGCAAGCCGGAGCGCGCGATGTTCCACCTGAAACAGGCGCTGGAAATGACCCGGGCAACCGGGTCGAGCTGGGTCGAGGCCGAGGTGCTGGGGAACATGGGCGAGGCGGCCTTCGTGGCGGGCAGGTTCGCCGAAGCGGAGGCGTACTACGAGCAGGACCGCGCAATCTGCGAGCGCAACGATGACCGTGAGGAGCTGGCCGAAACGCTGCGACGCCGGGCCGAGCTTGACCTGGCGCGCGAGGAGTTCGATTCGGCCCGCGAGCGGCTGGAATCGGCGCTGACAATGTGTACGCAGGCCGGGTCCCGGCGCGAGGAAGGCAACGTGCGACGGGTATCGGGCGAAGTGCTCGCAGCCCGGGGCGATGTGGAGCAGGCGCGGGCAGTGCTGACCGAGAGTGTTTCAATCCTGCGGTCCCTGGGCAGGAACTACGAGTTGGGCCGGGCGCTGCTGGCACTGGGCCGGCTGTCGGCCGGGTCCGGACAGGGCGCGGCGGAGCTCACCGAGGCGCGCGCGATATTCCGGGCAGCGGGCGTGCTGCGCAAGGCGGATGAGGCCGGCCGCCTGCTGGACCGGGCCCGGCTTGCCGGGGAGCAGGTGGACCTGCTGCAGAACATGACCGCGCTTGCCTGCCGGGGTGACGACGTGGTTGCTTTCTGCGACGCCGCGCTCGCGGAGCTGACCGGCCGGCTCGGGCTGGCCGGCGCGGCGGTGTTCATGCGCGACGGTCGCGTGTTCCGGCACGGGCAGAAGGTGGAAGGGGTGAGGAACGTGAGCGTCGCACTGGAAGCGGCGGGCAAGCGGATTGGGACGCTGGTGCTGCAGGGCGAGGTGAGCCGCGACCGGATCGAGCCCCTGGTGAACGTGCTGGCGCTCGGCATCCTGCAGGCGCGTCCCGTGAGCAAGCCGGTCCCGGCCGGGAAGTTCCCCGGTGTAATCGGCGCGGATTCGAGCCTGCGCCAGGTATTCGACACAATCGAGCGGGTTGCACCGACCCGGGCGAGCGTGTTGATCCTGGGCGAGTCGGGCACCGGCAAAGAGGTGGTGGCGCGCAGCCTGCACAGGCTGTCGGACCGGTGCGACCAGCCGTTCGTGGCGGTGAACTGCGCGGCGATACCGGAGACCCTGCTCGAGAGCGAGCTGTTCGGCATCGAAGCTGGCACCGCGACCGGGGTCACGGGTCGGCCCGGGAAGTTCGAGACCGCGCAAGGCGGCACCCTGTTCCTGGACGAAATCGGGGACATGAGTCCGGCGCTGCAGGCGAAGATGCTGCGCGTGCTGCAGGACCGGACGTTCGAGCGGGTTGGAGGGCGGGTAGTGATAACCGCGGACGTGCGCGTGGTGGCCGCGACCAACCGCGATATCGAGCAGGCGCTGGCCACGGGTCAGTTCCGGCAGGATTTGTACTACCGGCTCAACGTCATTTCCCTCACCCTGCCGCCGTTGCGTGAGCGTCGGCAGGACATCCCGGCACTGGTGGACCATTTCGCGGGTCGCTTCGCGCGCGAGTACGGGAAGCCGGCGAACATGGTGACCGAGGATTGCCTGGCCGCGCTAACCGAGTATCACTGGCCGGGCAACGTCCGCGAGCTGGAGAACGTGATTGAACGCGGAGTGATTCTGGCCCGGGGTGACAAGATGACGTGCGCGGACCTGCCGCAGACGATCCAGGGCTCCCGGCGGCCGGCCGCGGCCGAGTCGGGTCTGGGCTGGCAGGAGGTGCGCAAGCGGGCGCAGGCGGCGGCCGCGGCACCGGTCGAGCGGAGCACGGTGTTGCAGGCGCTGACCCAATGCGGCTGGGTGGCGAAGCGGGCCGCGCAGCAGCTGGGCATCAGCCGGACCCACCTGTACCGGATGATAAAGAAGTACGATATCAAGCGTCCGCCCCGGGACGCCTGACCGGACCGGGCACCGTTTCGGCTGGCGGGGGGGCAAGGGTAGTGTATAATGTTCGGACAGTGCAATCCCGCTTGTCAGAATACAGAGGAGTGCATATGAGAAAGAGCACGCTGTTCGCAACCGTCCTGCTGCTCGCGGCGACCACGGCCATGGCCGGGCCGCGGATCAGTTTCGTGCAGGGCTATTCGTTTGACCCGATATCAGAGCAACCCGAATTGCCGGCCGCCCTGACCGTGGACGGGTACGATGGCGAGTACGGCTACTACCTGATTCAGTTCCCGGGCCCGGTGCAGGATGAGTGGAAGAAGGACGTCGAGCGCGCCGGGGCCGAGTTGCTCTCGTACCTGCCGCAGTACACGTTCATCAGTCGCCTGCCGGTCGACAAGGCCTCGGAGATAGGCGGGATGTCCGAAGTCCGCTGGATCGGACTCTACCAGCCGGCCTACAAGGTCTTCCCGGGTCTCGAGAACGAAGAGGGCCGCCAGTCGCTGATAGTCGTCTTCTTCCCCGACGAGGACGAGTATGGACTGCTGGAGCAACTGCAGTCGCTGGGCGCGACCGGCATTGTCACCGACTTCAACCGCTGGAACAACAGCGTCAAGCTCGACATCGACGCGGCGGCGATAGTCGATATCGCCCGTCTGCCGGGCGTCTTCTGGATTGAACCGTACGGGGAGATCACACCCGACAACATGGACCTCCAGTGGGTTGACCAGCACGGGCACACGGTGAGTGACACGACGAGGACGATCTGGGCACGCAACCTCACCGGCAAGTACATCTACGTCGGGCTGACCGACACGCAACTCTGGATGAGTCACGATGCGTTCAGGGACACGCTCAACAACACGCCGGGAATCGACCACCGCAAGGTCATCCGCTACGTCGGCACCCAGGGCGCGGGGTCGCACGGCACCCATACCGGCGGGACGCTTTGCGGAAACGATGATGAAGTCGGTGGCTCATCGTGGCATGACGGCCTGGCGAAGGACGCACGCCTCTACTTCCAGTACTACTCGTCGCTTCCAAGCGGCTGGGACATGAACGTCTGGTTCGCGGGGCCGGAGTCCGGAGTCGGCGGGATGCGGGCGCTCAACCACTCGATGAGCCTGTCGCGCAAGGACACCTACAATCTCTATGTGTTCAGCGACATGACCGCGGACCAGTTTGTCTGGAACCATCCGCAGTTCCTGCACTGCAATTCGATGGGCAACTACGGCACGAACCGGATGGGACACCCGGTTATCGCCAAGAGCATCATCTCGACCGGCGCGACGATGAGCGGGACGTCCGCGAACCAGATCGCGACGTTCACGTCGCGCGGCCCGACCGCCGACGGGAGGATGAAGCCGCAACTGGTGTCGCCGGGCAACAGCGTGATGTCGGCCTCGAACACGAACGCGTCCGGGTACACGTCGAAGTCCGGGACCTCGATGTCAACCCCGAACATGACGGCGGCGACCGCGCTGATCAGGGACTACTTCCTGAAAGGGTGGTATCCAACCGGGGACACCGCGACCGGGACCATCATGCAGATCACCGCCGCGCTCAACAAGGCGGTCGCAATCGTCGGCGCGGACAACGACATCTCCGGTTACACCGTGCCCGACAACAACGTCGGCTGGGGCCGGATTGACCTGGATTCCTCGCTTTACTTCGCGGGTGACGCGAGCGGGCTCTGGGTCACGGACGACACGACCGGGCTCGCGACCGGCGACTCGGTGGTGTACACGATCGACGTGACCGGCGACACGCTGCCGTTCCGCGTGACGCTCTGCTGGTCGGACTACCCGGGGACAATGCAGGCCGCGATGATCCTGGTCAACGACCTCGACCTGCTTGTGGTGTCGCCGACCGGCACCGAGTACAAGGGTAACGTGTACGCGGGCGGCGAGTCCCAGACCGGCGGGATTCACGACACGCTTAATGTCGAGGAGTGTTTCCGGCTGAACGCGCCGGAGGTCGGACAGTGGACGATGAAGGTGTATGCGCGCAACGTGCCGCAGGGACCGCAGGGATTCGCGCTCGCCGCAATCGGCGCCTTCGGTGCCGGGCCCGAGCACGACGTCGGGGTGCGCGAGATCACGTCGCCGCCGGCGGTGGTCGATTCCGGAGTCGTGGTCACGCCGAGCGCGCGGGTCTACAACTTCGGGAGCACGACCGAGAGCTACACGGTGCGGATGAAGATCGGCGACTTCTATGATACGACCTGCGCGGTAGTCAGTCACCCGCCGGGCACGCTCACCGACTGCTACTTCCCGAACTGGATGCCGACCGAGGTCGGTACGTTCGCCGTCGTCTGCACGACCGAGCTCACCGGCGACGAGAACAACGCGAACGACCGGGCCGAAGATTCCGTGACGGTGATTCCGGGGACCGGGGTCGAGGAGCAGAACCTGCTGCCGTCGGTCTTCTTCCTTGACCGGGCGCAGCCGAACCCGTTCACGCGCCGGACCGTACTCCGCTACGGCCTGCCGCGGGCCGCGGAGGTCGAACTACGGGTTTACTCCGCTGAAGGGCGGCTGGTGCGGACCCTGGCGCAGGGCCTGTTGCCTGCCGGGCATTGGCAGGCAGTCTGGAACGGCCGCGACGATATCGGCCGGAAGGTGGGGCGCGGAATCTATTACTGCCGCCTGGAGAGCGACGGGTTCACGGGCGTTACGAAGCTGGTGCTGCGTTAGCGGAACGCTTGGTAATCCAGCCTGCCGAAAGTGCGTCGGGTCGGGCTCGTTCCCGGCCCGGCGCTTGGAATTTGCAGCTATCCTCTTGAGTCCTGATAAGGAGGTCCGGTGACTTCAGTCTTCAGAGTCGGCCTGGCGGTTGCGCTGCTGTGCGGCGCGAGCATGGCCGGACATTACAGCATGGGCTCCGCGGGCCGGTTCACGCCCGAGCCGGTCGTCGATGCCCACCTGGTCGGATTCGCGAACGGGTACGCGGTTGATACCCGGGTCGGCGAGCCCGAGATTCCGCCCGAGTGGCGGATTGACGACAGCTACGCGGATGAGCTGTACTACATCGTCCAGTTCACCGGGCCGCTGAACCGTTCATGGTTCCGCGAGATCGAGCGCGAAGGCGTTCGTGCGTTTGGCTACCTGCCGCACTACGCGGTGCTCGCGCGGATGACGCGGGAACAGCACGCGGCGGTGGCGGGCATGCCGATGGTGCGCTGGACCGGGTTGTACCAGCCGGCGTACAAGGTGGAAGGCGTCCTTGCCGACGCGCGGGGCGAAGTCGAGATGGTCGCCCTGCTGTTTGCGGGCACGGATGCGGCAGCGGTCGAGCAGGAGGTCGTTCGTCTCGGCGGCACGGTCGGGCAGGTATTCGTGACCGGGTTCGGGACCACGGTGACGTTCACGCTCGACGCCGCGCAACTGCCGGCGGTCGCGCGAATCCCCGATGTGTTCTGGGTCCAGGAGAAGTCCGAGCCGACGACCGCGAACGACGACTGCCAGTGGGTCCTCCAGACCGGCTGGCGTGCGAGCGCACCGCCGCCCGGTGATACGCTGGCGCGCAACGTCTGGCGTCACGGTGTGCGCGGCCAGGGCGTGATCATGTCCACGACTGACACCGGGCTGAACACAGGGCACGACATGTTCCGCGACCCGGGGATGGCCATCACCCCGCCCGGCATCTGGCCCGACCACCGCAAGGTCGTCGCGTACAAGAAGTACGCAACCGCGGATGCGTCCGAGGGCCAGTACCACGGCAGCCACGTGAATGGCACGGTCGCCGGCAACGACTCGATCACCGGCGGCTCGAGCGATTACGACGGCATGTCCAGGGACGGCCGGCTGTACTTCGTCGACCTGACCAACGGCACGAGCTTCATCCTGAGCGAGGACCTGTGGACGCTCTGGGATACGACCTACGCGGGCCGGGGTCTGCCCGACTCACTGCGGCCGATTGTCCAGCATTCCGGTTCATGGCGATGGCACAACTCGACCGGCGACTACAAGATCCAGGACGCGTCGACCGACGCGTTCGGCTGGGAGTTCAAAGACTTCCTGAACATCATGGCCGCGGGGAACGAGCGTTCGGCGCGCCGGATCGGCAACCCGTCACTCGCCAAGAACGTGCTCACAATCGGGGCGACCCAGAACGGCACGAGCGCGAACCAGATTGCGAGTTTCTCGAGCCGGGGACCGACCCAGGACAACCGGATCAAGCCGAGTGTATGCGCGCCGGGTGTGGACCTGTGGTCGGCGCAGCGCACCGGGCAGAGCGGCTACAGCCAGATGTCGGGGACATCGATGGCGACCCCGGCGGCGAACGGGGCGGTCGGCCTGATGCGCTGCTACCTGCAGGAAGGCTACTACCCGACCGGGATGCCGGTGCCGACGCATGAGCTTGATTACATCAGCGCGGCGTTGCTGCGCTCGATGACGATCGTGTCGGCGGACCCGAACATCGGTTCCTACGTACCGCCGAGCTTCGACATGGGCTGGGGCCGGCTCGACGCGGACTCGGTGCTCCACTTCCCGGGCCAGGACCGGAAGTTGCTCCTGGTCGACGACACGCTCGGGCTTGCGACCGGGGAGTTCAAGGAGATCGTATTCCGGGTGAACTCGTCGATCCCGCTCCGGGTGTGCCTGGTGTGGACCGACACCGCGGCCGCGCCGGCGGCGAACCCGACCCTGGTCAACGACCTGAACCTCGAGCTGGTCGCACCGGGCGGCACCGAGTACCGGGGCAACCAGTACACGAGCGGGCAGTCGACCGAGAACCCGGGCACCTGGGACGCGATCAACGTCGAGGAGTGCTGCCGGGTCAACGCACCGGATACGGGCGAGTGGCGGATCTGGGTCGGCGCGCAGAACGTGGCGACCGCCGAGAAGCAGCCGTTCGCGTGGGCGATTACGGGCGACATCGAGATCGTGGCCCTGAGCCACGACGTCGGCGTGACCCGGCTCGTCGCACCGGTCGGGCAGGTCGACTCGGGTGACGTCGTGACGCCGGCCGCAGTCGTTTTCAATTACGGCTCGCAGCCGGATTCCTTCGACGTCGAGTTTGCGGTCGTCGGACAGTACGCGGACACGCAGGCGCTCTTTCTTGCGCCGGGGGCGAGTGATACGGTCTGGTTTCTGGACTGGGTCGCGTCACCAATCGGGTATCATGAGGCGCGCTGTATGACGATGCTTGCCGGGGACGAGAACCCGGGAAACGACGTGATGAGCGATACGTTCCAGGTCATCCCGGCGAGCGGAATCGAGGGCGGCGCGGACCTGCCGCGCGCGTTCGCGCTTGAGCGAGCACGACCGACGCCGTTCGCCGGCCGGACCGTGATTCGATTCGCCCTGCCCCGCGGGTCGGACGTTGACGTCGCGGTCTACGCGGTCGACGGCACGCTGGTGCGTACGCTTGCACGCGGCGGGCTGCGCGCGGGCTACTACGACGTGGCCTGGGACGGCCGGGCCGGCGCGGGTCAACGGGTCAGCCGCGGTATCTACTACTGCCGGATGGTCGCGCCGCAGTTCACGGCCGTGCAGAAACTCGTGAAGGTCGACTAGCGACTTCACTTCAAGCTGAAGCCGGGCCGGGGGTAGACCCCGGCCCGGTTCCTCGTGTGTCCGGCAAATGATCAGTTGACCCGGCGCGATTATCTTCTATCCTGCGTCTGTACTGACAAAAGGAGGTTACTGTGTTGAAAACCGTTCTGCTCTGTGCCGTGTTGCTGTCCATATCCGTCGTCCTCGCGGGTTCTTCCGCGCTTGAGGATCTGTGCGTCGAACGCAATGCCGCAATCGCGGCCGGCGACCGCACGCTCGCCCGCGAGCTGGAATGCGACATCCAGGCCGAACTGATTGCCCGCCAATCCCTGCCCGCCGTCGACCACCCGGTCGCGGTCAGCGTTCCGGGTCGGGGCGCGGTTGTTGATTTCGACCCGGACGTGCTGATTACCGACCGCCAGATCCGTGCGTTCGATACCGACTACCAGATGGACGGTGAGATGTGGGTCGCGTTCACGACCACCGACGACACTGCCTACATCTACAACTCCTCAGACCACGGCGCGACCTGGAACCACTTCGTTACCACACACTGGATCCCGGCCACGCCCATCACCGACGTTGGCATCGTGGTCGGCGAAGGCGACTCCGCCTTCGTCCATCTGTTTCTCTACAACGAAGACCACCGGGGCTCCTGCTATCTCCTGCGCTTCAACCTCGCCGGGCAGTATATCAACCAGTGCTGGCCTTTTGTTCGCGAGGACGCGATGGACGAGTTCGCGTTCTGTCGCGACTACACCGGGGATGATTACTGGCTCTACGGACTCGTCACCGGCCCGCACCCCGACGACTGGGGTTTTTTCCTCCGCTCGACCGACTACGGCAACACCTGGGCGATAACCGACTCGATATATGGCCGGTCCCACCCCCACGTTTCGGCCGGTGCCGGAGCCCACATATACTACGCGGCCACACTCCTCGACACGTCGGACTCCTATGTCAACGTGGCACTTAGCAGGTGGTATGGCTCGCCCGGCAACTGGATATCCATGACCCTGTACCTCGGCACCGTCGACGTCGGCGACGTCGCCATCGCCTCGGATTTCACTCTTCCAGAATCCACTGCCGCGGTCTGGTTCGCGTGGGCCGAGGATACGCTCCAGAACAACGACTGGGACATCCACTACGGCTGGACGAACGACGCCGGCCTCGTCTGGAACATCGAGGGCGTGCTCGCCGGCGGGCCGGGCCAGCAGCGGTTCCCAGACCTGCACAACTACACCGACCCCGGCAACCCGTGGATGAACCTGTCCTATATCTCGGAGGAGGGATTCCGTGCGGTTCACCGCCGCCACTGTAACGGCGCTGATCCGGCCGGCTGGTCTGCACCGACTGTCATCAACGTAACCAACGCCGGCACCGGGAGCCAGGTAGTGCCCCGGCTGACCTATTCACCGGGTTCGCCGGGCACGGGCGCGGGCTGCGTGTTCGCTGGCGCCGGTCTGACCGGGCTGTACTGGAACGCGCCGTGGCATGTCGGTGTGGCCGAGCCGCCGCGCGCGGAGCGCCCGTCGGTTTCATCCTTGGCCGTCGTCCCTTCGCCTGCCGCCGTGGCCGCGACTTTCCGCTGGCAGGGCAATGCCCGCTCACTGCGGTTGTACGACCGGGCCGGGGCGCTGGTCCGGGAGTTCGAGTCACCCACAGGCTTGAGTCTGCGTTGGGACCTGCGAGGCACGGACGGACGACGACTGGCGTCCGGTGTCTACCTGGGCGTGCTTGAAACGGAGGCCGGGCCGCAGCTTGCGCGGCTCGTGCTGGCTGACTAGGGCGGCGGACCCGGACACCCGGCGAAGCTGAAGCCGGGCCGGGCTATTCGACCGTGACGCTCTTGGCGAGGTTGCGGGGCTTGTCGACGTCGCAGCCGCGCAGCACCGCGACATGGTAGGCCAGGAGCTGGAGGGGCAGGACGGTGAGGAGCGGTGACAGGTACTCGGGCGTTTCGGGCACGTAGAATACAGTCTCGGCCAGTTCGGTCAGGCTGTCATCCCCGGCGGAACCGACCGCGATGATGCGACCGTTGCGGGCTTTCGCCTCGGACATGTTCGAAATCATCCGGCTGTAGACCGCGTCGCGTGGGACGACGCAGATGACAGGTACGTTCTCATCGATGAGCGATATCGGGCCGTGTTTCATCTCGCCCGCCGGGTACCCGGTGGCGTGGACGTAGGAAATCTCCTTCAGCTTGAGTGCGCCTTCGAGCGCGGTCGGGTAGTTGATGCCGCGGCCGAGGAACAGGAAGTCATGGGCCCCGGACAGTCCCTGTGCGACCCGACGGATTTTCCGGTCGAGCGTGAGCACGCGCCGCATCTGGTCCGGGAGCCGGCGCATGTGGTCGGTAATCTCCCGCCAGGTCCGGTCGGACATGGTTCCCCGGATGCGGGCGAAGTAGAGCGCGGTCGCGAGCAGGGTCAGGATCTGGGCGGTGTAGGCCTTGGTCGAGGCGACGCCGATTTCCGGGCCGGCGTGAATGTAGACCGTGGAGTTCGCCTCGCGGTCGATTGACGACCGGCGGGTGTTGAGCATCGCGAGCGACCTGATGCCGCGATCGGCGGCCTCACGCAGGGCGGCGAGCGTGTCCGCGGTCTCGCCCGACTGGCTGATCGGCAGCATCAGCGAGTTGCCGTCGTAGATGAACTCCGAAGTGCGCAGCTCGGAGCTGATTTCGACCGACACCGGGATGCGGCAGAACCGCTCGAAGTAGTAGCGGCCGATCAGGCCGGCGTGGTAGGAGGTGCCGCAGGCCTGGATGACGATGCGCTCGAGCTTCTCGATTTCGTCCGGGTAGAACAGGTACTCCGGGTCGAGCGAGATGTTGTCGGGTTTCACGCGGCGCGCGATGTTCTCCTCGATGACGCGCGGCTGCTCGAAAATCTCCTTGCGCATGAAGTGGGGGTATCGGCCTTTGGACACCGCTTTTTCTTTGAGTTCCATCCGGCTGAACCGACGCTCGACCGTCTTGCCGCCGAAGTCGCTGATGCTGATGCCGTCGCGGCTGAGGACCGCGATGTCGCCGTCCTGGAGCGGCAGCATCCGCTTGGCGATACCGACCAGCGCGGTTGCGTCCGATGCGAGGACGTATTCACCCCGGCCCCGGCCGATGACCAGCGGGCTGCCCATCTTCACCGCGTACACCCGGCCCGGTTCCTTTTCGGAGACGATGGCGAGCGAGAACGCGCCCCGCAGCTCGCGGGCCGCCCGGCGAATGGCGGCGGGGAGATTGCGCTTGTAGAAAGAGGCGACCAGGTGGACGATGACCTCGGTGTCGGTGTCGGACACGAAGCGACAGCCTTCCTTGACCAGGCGAGCGCGCAGCTCGCGGTAGTTCTCGATGATGCCGTTATGGACAAGGGCGATGGTGCGGCTCGAATCCGTGAACGGATGGGCGTTCTCGTCGGTGACCCGACCGTGGGTCGCCCAGCGCGTATGGCCGATGCCGACCGTACCGGTGATCGGGTCGCGCGCGAGCAGGTCCTTCAGACGTTGGATTCGACCCGCGGTCTTGCGGATTCTCAACCCGCCATTGATCGTGGCGATGCCGCACGAGTCGTAACCGCGGTATTCCAGCCGTTCCAGCCCGACCATTACGACGTTGGTGACGCTGCGCTTACCGACGTAGCCGACAATACCGCACACTATGAGCCTCCTGTTTCGCCGGCCTGCTTCCGGTCATGCGGGTCCCGCGTCAGTATCTCCCGGGCGCGGGCCACTTCGACGTCGGGCGCGCGACCCCGGGCTTCGGCGATTATCCTGACAATCGGTTCGGTGTTCGACGGCCGGACGTGCAGCCAGAAGTCCGGGCCATCCAGTTTCAGGCCGTCCTGCCGGTCGGCCTTCGTACCCGGGAAGCCTTCCAGCAGCGGGTCGATGCTCCGCGCGAAACCGTCCCGGTCGAGGTCTACCCGGGTCTTGATCATCCGGTATCGGGACAACGTGCCGGTCAGTTCCGACAGCCGGGTTCCAATCACGAGACCGATGACCGCCGCGGTCGCGACGAGCCCGTCCCGGGTGAAGTTGACCGCGGGCAGGATGACGCCGCCGTTGCCTTCACCCCCGATGACCGCGTTTATCTGTTTCATACGTTCGACGACCGCCGCTTCGCCGACCGGGGTGCGTTCGACCGGGGCCTTGAACTCCGCGCATATGTCTTCGACGGCGCGGGTAGTCGAAAGGTTGGTAACGACCGGCCCGGTCCGGCGGGCAAGTACGTAACGACAGGCCAGGCAGATGGTCGCCTCTTCGCCGAGCGGGGTGCCGGTTTCATCCACGAACCCGGCCCGGTCGCCGTCCGGGTCGAAACCGACGCCGAAGTCAAGGCCCTGATCCCGGACCAGCGCGGACAGGTCCGTCAGGTGTTCAGCAGTTGGTTCGGGTCGGCGCGGGAATCCCCTGCAGAGGCGCGCGTGGTCGGATGCGCAGTTGAGTTCGATCGGAGTGCAGCCGAGCGCTCGCACGAGTTCGACCGCGGCAGTCCCGGTCGCGCCGTTGACCGCGTCGATGCCGACCCGCAGTCTGCGGCCGCTTTCCGGGATG
>CBDUZK010000035.1:0-16298 GCA_965371675.1 uncultured bacterium
GGAGTGAGGAGTGAGGAGTGAGGAGTGAGGAAATGAACCGCCAAGAACGCCAAGAGACGCCAGGAAGTGTCAGAGTGCAGAACGCAGAGTGCTGAAGTGGATTGGCGAGGACACAGGGAGGGGCCGAGGACTTGATTCGCGAGTCACGAACGGCCCAGCGCCACGGCAATGTTTGACCGAGCCGGTTCAAGGACGCCGGGCCGCCGTGCTCACTCTATATGACCCTGGATGTGAAAGAACGGTTCACGCCCGGCGGAACGCCGGATGCGGGTTTCCAGACCTGACTTCGATGACAGCCAAACGACTGACAGCGGGTGCTTTGTGGACCTTACGATAGTCGGCGGCGGGGCGAGTGGGCTGGCGGCAGCGATTGCCGGGGCTCGGCTCGGGCTCCGGGTGCTGGTCCTTGAGAAGATGGACCGGTGCGGGTACAAGCTGGCATTGACCGGTGGCCAGAAGTGCAACTTCACCCACGAAGAAGCGCCCCGGGATATGGCGCGGCGGTTCGATTGCAGCCCGCAACTGCTGGTGCCGCTGCTGCGGCGGTTTCCCTGGCAGCGGATTACCGGTTTCTTCAGCACCCAGCTCGGCATCGAGGCGCGGTGTGACGAAGCGGGCTGTGTCTGGCCCGAACGTTTGAACGGCGGCGAGGTGCGGGACCGGTTTGTGAGCGTGGCCGAGGGGCTCGGGGTCGAGTTCCGGACCGGGGTTCGCGTGACCGGCATCGAACCCGGTTCGGGAGGCTGGACCGTGTCTCTTCCCGGAGGCCGGGCGCGGGCGCGCAATCTGTTGATTGCAACCGGTGGCACCAGCCTGCCGCACACCGGTTCCGCCGGCGACGGGCTCGGACTGTGCCGGGCGCTCGGGCTCGCGACCGCGGACTGGTTCCCGGCTCTGGCGTCGCTGCGCCCGGCCCGGTCGGTCGCCCACCTGGCGGGCAACACGCGCCAGAACGTGCACATGGAGCTGTACGTGGCCGACCGGTCGGTGCGGGCCGCGACCGGGCATTTCCTGTTCGCCGGCGAGTATGTCTCCGGGTCCGCAATCCTGAACCTGTCCGGTTTCGCGGCGCGCGGCCTGGCCGAGGGCCGGGAGGTGCGGTTGGTGGTGAACTGGGTGCCGGAACGGAGTGAAGAGCAGTTGCGTGCTGAACTGGATGGGGAACGGTCCGGTTCCGGTCGGCGCCGGCTGGCAAACGTGCTCGCTTCGTACCTGTCGCGCCGGTTCGCGCTCGACCTGCTGGCCCGGTGTGGCATCCCGGTCGAGCGGGTGGTGGCCGAAACGACCCGGGTGGAGCGTGAGCGGGTCATTCATGAACTCAAGGCGACCCGGTTCGATATCACCGGGGCCGAACCGATCGAACGGGCAACCGTGACCGGCGGGGGCCTGGACCTGGCGGAGGTCGAGCTGACCAGCGCGCGGGTGCGCCGATTCCCGGGCCTGTATGTGAGCGGCGAGTTGCTCGACACCTGGGCCGAGACCGGCGGCTACAACCTGCATTTCGCCTGGGCTACCGGTATCGCCGCGGCCGAAGCGATTGCGGGGAAGGAGTTGCGATGAGTCCGGAGCCGAGCGTCTACGTCCTGCTGCTGTGGGAGCCATGCCCGACGCGGCGGCGGATCGGGAAACTCGGGTGGCGTGAATTCCAGCCCGGGTTCTACGCCTATGTCGGCTCCGGCGGCGTCAACGTGGTCAAGCGGGTGAAGCGTCACCAGCGGGCGACCAAGCCGCGGCACTGGCATATCGACTACCTGACGACCGGTCCGCGCCGGATGCGACCGGTCGATGCCTACATACTCGCGACCCCGGACGAATGCAGGCTGGCGCGGTCGCTCACCGACCGGCTGTCGGTGGTGCGGGGGTTCGGGTCGTCGGACTGCCGGTGTGCCGGGCACCTGTTCCACGCGCCGGACCTTCGTTCCCTGATGCAGGCGCTCGGCCCGCTCGTGCGGCGGTCCCGGGTCAGCGGGTGACGACCAGTTTGCCCGAGCCGACCGGGCTGCCGTTCAGCAGCAGTTCCACGAAGTAGACACCGGCCCGCAGGTCCCGGAGCACGTACTCGTGCGGGCCGGGTGTGAGCCGGGAATCATCTCGAGCGAACACAACGCGGCCGGCGGCATCGATGACCCGCAGCCGGGCCGCGGCCGGTTTGCCGAGCCCGAAGCTGATGCTGACCGGGCCCGGGCCCGGGTTCGGAAATATACGCAAAGGCCGGGACAGGGCCAGTGGCGGCAGGTCTTCGACTCCGACGCCATTGACGGTAGTCACCAGCATTGAGTCGAGCGTTGTGTTGCCGATGTGGTCCTGCGCGCGGAGAACCACCCAGTAGTCATCGTCATTGACTTCGTGTGTGTTCCACGTGCCGTTGACGTCGCCCGATTCGATGATTGAATCCCCGTCGGTGTTGGTGACGACGTAGTAGTAGTCCCGATCATCGTAGTCGCCCTGCGACCGGCAGGTGGCATCGCGTTTGTACACGACCGAGACAAGGTTGGAGAACAGTGTGTTCGAGAACTCGAGCGACAGGGTCCACGGTCTCACCACGAGGCCGTCGGCGCGCCTTATCATGTGTTCGATCCGGAACGGAGCGAGTTTGTCCCATTCCGGGTTGGTGGTGGTGTACCCGGTCTTGTCGTAGATTTTCGCGACGATGTCGACCGCACCGACGAGCGAGTCGGCGTCCTGGTAGGTGCTGGTGTTGTTGTTGCAGAAGG
Source organism: uncultured bacterium (assembly GCA_965371675.1). Lineage (GTDB taxonomy): Bacteria > Hydrothermota > Tepidihabitantia > Tepidihabitantales > Tepidihabitantaceae > DSBX01. Next base: position 2,715 of record CBDUZK010000035.1, read on the forward strand.
CGAACAGCCGGCCCGAGCGGGCGTTCTCGAACACCGGGGCTGCAAGGTCGCCGGACGGCTCAAGCACTGTCAGCGGGTTCTGGATGAACCACCAGGTGTAGTTCGGGAACCGGTTCCAGAGCGCACCGGTGTCCGAGATGCGGGCGAAGTGGATGTGGTCGAAGCTGTCGACCGGCCAGTAGCACAGGTACCCGATTGTATCACCGGCAAACACTTCGTCGCCCTGGTTCTTGTGAGATCGGTTCCGGTCGATGTGGGCGTAGAGCCAGCCCGGCGCCCGACCGGTGAAGCTCATTCCCGAGTCGGAGATGGCAAGCCGGTAGTGAGAGTTGCCGGAGATGGTGCCCCAGCCTTTGACCCAGCCGTGGGCGACCGCCGCGACCGGAGCGTAGTGGCGTGAGGGCGTGATGATGTCGATGCCGTTGTGGAAGTAGCCTCCCCCGCCGTAGTTCTGGTAGTTACCCCAGTTGTTGCCGAGGGGCTGGATTGAGTCGTTGGGCAGGATCGGCCAGATGTAGCCGAATGCCGGGGCCACGAGCGCGAGCAGGAGGCCTATGGACAGAAGAAGACGGAAACGCTTCAAGATTTCCTCCGACTACCGTCAATCAATGCAGGCACAGGGTCTTGAGGAAAGTGTAAGTTCGGTCCGGGACAGTGTCAACGTGACGTCCGCAGCCAGGCCCCGCGTGCTTCCTGCAGGGGCGATGGACAACAGCGGAATATCCGGACCGGGAGCGGCGTATCTCTGAGCATATGGAGGTACGTATGAATCTCAGGAAGCTGATACTCACCATGGTGCTCCTGGTCGCGGTCGGAGTCGTCACGGCCCAGTCCGAAGGTAACGCGGAAGACAAGACGCTCTCACCTTACTTCATGGTGAAGAGCGACGACCCGACGGTTGACCGGCTGCCGTTGCTGTCCACGGTCGCGGAAGTGGACGTCGCGGGCGTGATTGCCGACGTGCGGGTCGTGCAGACCTACAAGAACGACGGGAAGAAGCCGATTGAGGCAATCTACATCTTCCCGGCTTCGACCCGGGCCGCGGTGTACGGGATGAAGATGACAATCGGGGACCGTGTGATTGTGGCTGACGTCCGGGAACGGGAGCAGGCGCGGCAGGACTACGAGGCCGCGCGCGACGCCGGGCAGAGCGCGTCCCTGCTGGAACAGCAGCGGCCGAACGTGTTCCAGATGAACGTCGCAAACATCATGCCGGGCGATACCATCAAGGTGGAGTTGTCATACACCGAACTGCTGGTGCCGACCGACGGGGCGTACGAGTTCGCGTACCCGACCGTGGTCGGCCCGCGCTATTCGAGCGCGCCGTCCGAGGGCGCGCCGGACACCGAGAAATGGGTGGAGAATCCGTATACCCACCAGGGCGAGGGGCCGCTGTACGAGTTTGACATCACCCTGAACCTGGTGGCCGGTCTGCCGATCCAGGACATGAGCTGCGGTTCGCACAAGACCAACATCAGTTTCGACGGGCTGAGCGCCGCGACCTGCCGGCTCGATGCATCCGAGCGCGATGGCGGGAACCGGGATTTCATCCTGCAGTACCGGCTGGCGGGCGGGAAGATTGAATCCGGCCTGCTGCTGTACGAAGGCAAGGAAGAGAACTTCTTCCTGACCATGATCCAGCCGCCGAAGCGGGTCCCGGTGGACCAGATACCGGGCCGCGAGTATGTGTTCATCGTCGACGTGTCCGGCTCGATGTACGGGTTCCCGCTCAATATCTCGAAGAAGCTGCTGCGGGACCTGATCACGAACCTGAAGCCGACCGATCGGTTCAACGTGTTGCTCTTCGCAGGCGGGAACAAGATGATGGCCGAGAAGTCGCTGGCCGCGACCGAGAGCAATATCGCGAAAGCGGTGCAGGTCATCGACAACCAGCAGGGCGGCGGCGGGACCCAGTTGTTGCCGGCGATGAAGCGGGCCCTGGCCCTGCCGCGGGCGAAGGGAATCTCGCGGACGTTCGTGATTGTGACCGACGGGTACGTGACGGTCGAAACCGAGACGTTCGACCTGATTCGCGACAACCTCGGGGATGCCAACATGTTCGCGTTCGGCATCGGGTCGGGCGTGAATCGGTTCCTGATCGAAGGTATGGCCCGGGTCGGGATGGGTGAGCCGTTCGTCATCACGAATGAGACCGAGGCCCCGGGGCAGGCGGAGAAGTTCCGTCGCTACATCCAGTCCCCGGTGCTGACCGGGATTGACGTCAGTTTCCCGGGACTGGACGTGTACGACGTCGAGCCGAAGAGCGTGCCGGACGTGTTTGCCGAGCGTCCGATTATCGTGTTCGGCAAGTACCGGGGCCGGGCGAAGGGTCGTGTTGTGGTTCGGGGTCGGACCGGCTCCGGCCGCTACGAGCGGGTGCTCGACGTGGCGAAGTTCACGACGAACATGGAGAACGCAGCGCTGCGCTACCTCTGGGCAAGGCACCGGATTCAACTGCTGGACGACTACAACCGGGTGCGGCGCAGTGACGACCGGGTGAAGGAAGTCACCGCGCTCGGCCTGAAGTACAACCTGCTGACCCAGTACACGTCGTTCGTGGCGATTGACAGCCGGGTGCGCAGCGATGGCAAGACCGAAGTGGTCAAGCAGCCGCTGCCCCTGCCGCAGGGCGTGTCCGATTACGCGGTCGGGGGTTACGCGTCGAGCGGTCTGGGTGGTGCGGGCCGGACGATGAAGCACGGTCGGGTGCCGATGGCCAGGCCGCTGATGCAGGTCGAGCTGGAGTGTTCGGATGGGGATGCGTCGCCAGTGTTGCCCGGCAGCAAGGTTACGTCCGGCCTGGTTGAAGTCGGTGACGTCACTATCAGCCTGGGTATCACCGGGGTTGGTACCGGCCCGCTCAAGCAGGTGGCGGCGAGTGTCGTTGAGTCGCACATGACCCGGATCGATTCCTGCTACGCGGCCGAACTGGCCGGGAACCCGGGTCTGGGCGGCGAGATGCTGGTCAAGCTGACGATTGGTCCGGACGGGAGTGTGAGCAAAGTAGAGTTCCTTAAGAATGAATTGAACACAGCAATGCGTGAGTGCGTAGAGCGCGTGTTCAGGAAGCTGACTTTCGCGGGCACGGCCGGGCACCAGGTTGTGCTGTACGTCCCGCTGGAGTTCAGTCCGTAATCCAGTATCAGGCCTCCTCCTGGGGTCGGGCCGGGCCTTCGGGTCCGGCCCGACCTGTGTTTGACAGGCCCGGGAGCGTCTCTGGAATCGGACAAGAGAGGCTATCTGTGCGCAGTATTGTGTCTCTGTCCTGGTAGTCGGCAGCGTTCTGCCGGCGTCCGGTCAGAGCGTGGCCCGGAGTTCCTGATTGATACAACCAGGTGGTTGATGCCAACATCGAGTCCCCAATTCACCGCAGGCGTGTTGACTCTGCGCGCACGGTGGACTAGAATGCGGCGAAAGGGAGGAATCCATGTGTTTGTGCCTGCTTGCTGTTTTGACCATGAGCCTGCCGATGCCGGGAGCGGAGCGCGACCCGGTACTGCCATTCGACCCGTCCGAGGTTATCCGGCAGGTGTCGGGTGACCTGGAGTTTGATTCGACCGTGTTCCTGCTCGACACCAACACCATCTATACGTCGAGCGCGCAAGCCCAGAGCTATTCACAGGTCGCCTTCGACGGCGAGTACTACTTCCTGGCCTGGACCGACCACCGGTGCAGTTTCAAGGACGACATATTCGGCGCGCGGCTGACGAGCGACGGGGTCCTGCTTGACTCGGCCGGGATACCGATATCGCTTGAGCCGGTGAACCAGGCGCGGCCGTCGGTGGCGTTCGACGGCACCGACTTCCTGGTCGTCTGGAGCGACACGCGAACCGGGGGTTACGACATCTACGGCGCGCGGGTAACCCGTGACGGCGTGGTGCTGGAGCCACACGGGTTTGCGATATCGGCGACGCCGGAGTACCAGCAGTTCCCGGCGGTCGCGAGCCTGGATACTCTCTGCCTCGTGGTGTGGCAGGATTCCCGCGGCGGGACCTACGACGTGTTCGGGGCCCGGGTCTGCGACGGGCAGGTGTTGGACCCGGCCGGGTTCCTGATATCCGCCGGCTCGGGCAACGAGCAGTATGCAGCAGTGTGCGCGGGTCGTGACCGGTGGCTCGTGGCGTGGCAGGACAACCGCGGCGGCGGGTATGACATCTACGGCGCACGGGTGAAGCTGGACGGTACGGTGCTGGATTCGGCCGGAATCAGGATTGCCCGGGGCAGCCACGACGAACTGAATGCCGCGGTCGGGTTCGACAGTCTGTGGCTGGTCGCGTGGACCGACCGGCGCGGCGGGATGTACTCGGACGTCTACGCGGCGCGCGTCGGGGACGACGGCACGGTGCTCGACACGCTTGGATTCCCGGTGTCGACCGCGGGCAACAGCCAGAGTTCGCCCTCGGTGAGCGGCTGTGACGGGTTCCTCGTGTGCTGGGGCGACGCCCGTTCGTACCCGGACTACAACATCTACGGCGCGCGGGTGACCCGGGCCGGGACTGTGCTCGAACCGAACGGGTTCGCGGTTTCGGCGGCGAGCGGGAGCCAGCAGATGCCGGCCGTCACACATGGCGACTCGGGCTGGATTGTGACCTGGAACGACGGCCGCGGCAATAACTCGTGGGCGGTGTACTGCGCTCGGGTCGGACCGGACGGGACGGTGCTCGACCCGGACGGTATCCATGCGTCGCCCCTGCTCTACAACCAGTTCGAGCCGGACGTCGGGTTCGACGGCACGAACTACCTGGTGGTCTGGGGTGATTACCGGGCCGGGACGAACCGGGACATCTACGGATGCCGGGTGACGCCGGCGGGGATCGTCCTCGACCCGCAGGGCATCGCGCTGTGCACCGAGGGGCACTGGCAGGGCGTGGCCGCGGTCGAGTTCGGCGACAGCCTGTATCTGGTTGCGTGGGGTGATCTGCGCACCGGGTTCGATATCTACGGCACGCGTGTCACACCGGCGGGCGAGGTGCTCGACCCGGGCGGTATCGGCATCTGTAACGTCGAGCAGATTCAGCTCTACCCTGATATCTCGTGGGACGGCGCGAACTGGCTGGTGGTGTGGCATGACTGGCGTAACCACGAGTACGACATCTACGGGGCCCGGGTCGGGTCTGGTGGCACGGTCAAGGATCCGAACAGCTTCGTGATATCGACCGCGACACGCAACCAGTACCACCCGGTGGTTGCGACTGTCGACACGCTGAGCTTCGTGGCGTGGGACGACACGCGGAACGGTTCGTCGCGAATATACGGAACCCGGGTCACGCCGTCGGCCGAGGTGTTGGACCCGGCCGGAGTCGCGGTATCATCCGCGTCGAGCTACAGGCCGGCGATGACCGCGGACCGGGACAACTACCTGGTGACGTGGGACGACTACCGGTTCGGCAACGCGAATATCTACGGCGCGCGGGTGAGCCCCGCCGGTACGGTGCTTGACCCCTCTGGACGGCCGTTCTGCACCGCCGCGAACTACCAAATCTCGTCCGCCGCCACGTTCAATGGTACGGACCATTTCGTGACCTGGCAGGACTGGCGCAACAGTCATGACTACGACATCCACGCGGCGCGGGTGTCGACTGCGGGAGCCGTACTCGAGACATTCGTGGTCCAGGCCGGGCCGGAGGAACACATCTCTCCGGCAGCGGCGGCCGGAACCCACGGGCAGGTGTTGCTGACCTGGTCGGGCTGGACCGACAGCATCAATTACAAGGCGGGGTTCACTCAGCGGATCTGGGGTTGGCTCTATCCCGGCACATCAGGGGTGGTTGAGGAGCGCGGACGGCCGGCAGCCCACGGCCTACGGCTGACGGCCTTTCCGAACCCGTTCAGCCGGAGCACGGTCCTGCGTGTTGCGTCGAGCGTCAAGCGTCAAGCGCCTCTCCGCATCTACGACGCGGGTGGTCGGCTGGTCCGCACGTTCGGGCAGTCGTCATCCGACAATCGTCATTCGTCATTGCTTTGGGATGGCCGGGACGATGACAACCGGTTGCTGCCGGACGGAGTCTACTACCTGAGGTTGGAGTTGGCGGACGGCGTAGTGCAGACCGTGCAGGTGACGCTGCTCAAGTAGCCCGGGTCCGCGTCAGGGCAGGCGCGGGTTGAGGGTGAAGTGCCGCTCGAACCGGAAACAGTCCTCGCCCGCGGGCACGTAGGCGCCGGATTCCCTGCAGACCTCGTATTTCCCGACGTACTTGCGGTCGGCAACCATCTGCAGGCAGTCGCAGAATGTGTCGATGTCGGACCGGTCAGTGTACATGCCGACCGAAGCGCGGACCGCGCCCGGGATACGGGTCCGGTCGCGGCTCAAGATTTCCTGCTGGACTTCGCTTGCCTGGTCCGGCGGGACGTCGAGCAGACACAGGACGTAGGGGTGGGCGCAGAAGCAGCCGTTGCGGACTCCGATTGCGCCCTCGTAGGACAGGATCGCGGCGACGAGCGCGTGGGGGTGGTCTTCGACGTTGAAGGCGATGACGCCGAGTCGGTCCCGCAGGTTGCTGCCGTCGGTTTGACCGTAGATGCGGACCCCGGGAATCCGCGCGAGCCGGTCGAGCGCGAGCCGGGTCAGTTCGTCTTCGTGCTGCCGGATGGCGTCCCAGCCGACGGCTTCAAGCAGGTTGATGGCGGCGGCGAGAGCGACAACGCCGACGATGTCGGGCGTGCCGGCTTCTTCGCGGTCCGGCAGGTCGCGCCAGTATGCGGTTTCGAGTGTGACGAGATCGACCGTGCCCCCGCCGACGGTTTCCGGTTCCTCGCGAAGCAGGGCTTCGCGGTCGCCGATCAGGACCCCGACTCCGTAGGGCGCGTACATTTTGTGGGCGCTGAATGCGACGAAATCGAGATGCTCCGGGTGGCCGTGCGGTTTCATGTCAATCGGGCGGTGCGCGCCGAGTTGAGCCGCATCAACCACGATTTTCGCCCCGGCGGCGTGGGCGATGCGTGCGAGGTCGTGTACCGGGTTGACCCAGCCGGTCACGTTGGACGCGCCGGTGACGGCGACCAGTTCCACCCGGCCTTCGTGTTTGCGGAGCCGACGGGCGCAGTCGTCCATGTCGAGTGAACCGTCCGCGTTCAAGTCGATGTGATCAACGTGGGCGTGACGACGCCAGGGCAGTTCGTTGGAACTATGCTCCATCATGGTGGTCAGCACAACCGCGTCGCTTCCGAATGGGTAGAGCCGGGCGAGCTTGTTGATCGACTCGGTCGTGTTCTTGGTGAAGATGACCGTCTCGTACCGCTGGTCGGCTTTCACGAACCGCGCAACGGTCGTGCGCGCGGTATCGAATACCCACGAAGCAATCTGGCTCTTGAACCCGGTGCCGCGGTGGACGTTGGAGTAGTATGCGAGAAACTCGTCCACCTTCTCGAGTACAGGCCGGAACGTCGGCGTGCTGGAGGCGTTATCGAGGTTCACGTAGCGGCGGCTTGTTCCGTCCAGCAGCGGAACTTCGACATCAATGCCGACCAGTTCCTGTCGCAGGCGTTTGAGTTGCGCGAGTCGGTCTTCAAGGGTTGCCATCGGTCGTTGTCCTTTCGCTTCGGTGCGCCCGAGGGTCATATGCTAGCCGGTCGACCGCGCCGGTCAAGGTAGGGCGGGAACCGATGCAGGATTCTTACCACAAAGGCGCGAAGAACACGAAGGCGGAGAGTCGGAGCGGAGAGGAATCCAAACACCAAGAGCACGGAGGGAAAAGCAAACCACGGATAAACACGGATGGGGCGGGAGTCCGAACTCGGCATTCGGAACTCGCAATTCGACATTCGGGATTGGGCGGCAGGTCAGGCGCGGCCGCAGGCTTCGACCAGGCGGCGGAGGTTGCGCGCAACGGTTTGGTTGAGCTGCCCGCGCGTGAGGCGCCATTCCCAGTTGCCGCTGGTTATGCCCGGGTGGTTCATGCGCGCCTCGGCCTTGAGCCCGAGTACGTCCTGCAACGGCAGGACGGCAACTGCGGCCTGGGATTCGAGTACGGCCCGGACGAATGCGGTTGCGGCGCGGTTCGCGGTGAAGTGTCCGCCGAGGCAGCGTTCCGCGCGCCGTCGCCCGTCCGTCCCGGCGGCGCACTCCAGCCAGCCACGGACGGTGTTGTTGTCATGGGTGCCGGTGTAGTAGACGCAGTTGGCGGTGACGTTCCGCGGCGCGTGCGGGCCGGCGCCCGGGTCGTGGTCGAAGGCGAAGAGCAGGACCCGGACCCCGGGCAGTCCGAACCGATCCCGGACCGCGGTGACCGCGGGCGTGATCAAGCCGAGGTCCTCGGCGACGAACGGCAGGTCCGGGAACGCGTGCCGCAGCGTGGTAAGGAACCGGATTGCCGGCGCCTTCACCCAGCGGCCACGGGCCGGGTCAGGCCTGCGGGCCGGTATCTGCCAGTACGCGACGAGGCCCCGGAAATGGTCGATGCGAACCCGGTCGAACAGCTTCAGGTTGTGACCGATACGGTTCATCATCCAGGCGTAGTTGTCCCGGCCGAGCGCGCGCCAGTCGTAGACCGGACAGTGCCAGAGTTGTCCTGTTTTCGAGAAGCGGTCGGGCGGGACCCCGGAGATGAAGCGCGGCCTGCAGTCCGGACCGAGCTTGAACAGGCCGGGATTGGTCCAGACATCGGCGCTGTCATGGTCGACGTAGAACGGCAGGTCGCCGAGGATGCGGATGCCGAGTGCCCGGCAGCGGGTCCGGAGTGCATGCCACTGGCGGAACGCGACGAACTGGACGAACTTCGTGCGTGCTACGTCGCGGGACCGGGACTTGGCAATTCGGCGCAGGACGACCGGGTCGTGGTCGCGCAACTCCTCCGGCCAGTCGGCCCAGGCAACGCCGTTGAACTGCCGCTTGAGCGTCGAGAACAGGGCGTAGTCATCGAGCCAGTCGGCGTGCTCGGTACAGAAGTGACGGTAGGCGGCGGTCGGTCGGAACCGACGGAAGGCGAGGTCGAGCAGGCGTTCCTTCCATGCGGTCGCCTTCGCGTAGTCCGTCCGTCCGGCCCGGAGGCGTGGGGTGCGGGCGATGTCCGCATCAGCCAGCAGGCCGTCGGCGCGGAGCGCTTCCGGGCTGATGAGCAGCGGGCTGATCGCGAAAGCGGAGACGCTGCGGTAGGGCGAGTTGTTATGGTCCGGGTCGGTCGGGTTCAGCGGCAGTACCTGCCACCATTGCTGGCCGGCGTCATGCAGCCAGTCGGCGAACCGGTGTGCTTCGGGCCCGAGGTCGCCGATACCGAACCGGCCGGGCAGGGAAGTAACGTGGAGCAGGATGCCGGCGCTGCGGCCATCGAGCCCGGTCATGTCCCCGTGCGGGCGCACCGGGTGCGGTACAGGTGCGCGCCGTTGCCGATGTCGGGCCGGTTGCCTTCCGCCGCGTAGAGGATATCGACGTACCCGGGCTCGAGGTCGGTCCCGGTGTGCTCTCGGCACAGCTCAATGGCCCGGGCCGCGCACCGCATCACCTGCACCGAGCTCAGGTTGGAGATGTCGTCGAAGAACCAGCCGCAGCTTGAGAACATGAGCAAAGCCCAGCGCTGCATTTCAAGCAGGCCGAGGAATTGCCTCCGGTCTTCGACCTTGAGGTCGGGCCGGGTGTGGTCGGCACAGAAGCGGCGGACGCTTTCTTCCGAGCGGTCGAGCAGGAGCGTGATGTAGTCGTCGCGGGCCTGCCAGGAGTCGGCGCAGAGCGGGGCCATTTGTTGTTCGTAGATCGGTGCGAGCGCGTCGCGGAGCCAGTTCATGGCAATGCGCAGTGGCGCGCGCCAGCGCTGGTTCCAGCCCGGGTGCGCGCCGGTGTTGCAGCCGCAGTCGGATTGCCAGCGCTGCGTTCCATGGGCGCAACTCCACGAACTGTGCTCGCGGATGCGGACCTCGTTCGTGGGCGGGTTGCGGTCGAGGAACTCACCGTACACGGTGAGCCGGACGTCCTCGCGGGTTCTGAGCCGCCCGATGCAGGCGGCTAGCGCCATGTCGCCGAACTTGTGATGATGACCCCAGGTCTCGCCGTCGGTGGCGATATTGACGAGTTGCGGTGCGTCGCCGTCAAACCCGGCGAGCAGCCGGTCGGCGAACCGGTCCGCGTCGTCGAGCAGGTCGCCGAAGGCGACGTCATGCGCAATCCCGCCGTCGTAGAAGAACAGCGCGATGTCGCGGCCGGACGGCAGGCAACAGCGATACGGTACGCGTGGGTCGATGCCCTGGTCGCCGATTGTCCGCCACCGGTCCGCACCCGCGGGCCTGGTTTCGACGACCTGGTGCGGGGCGAGAATAGTGAACCGGATGCCGAGCGCGGCGATGGTCTCGAGCGTCGGGATGTCGACCGCGGTTTCCGGGAGCCAGATTCCCTCCGGCCTGCGGCCGAACCGGTACTCGAAGTCGCGGATGCCCCAGACCGCCTGGGTGTGCCGGTCGTGGACGCTGTCGAGAGGGGCGATTGAATGACCGTACACCTGGGCGATGGCCGGGCCGTGGCCGTTGAATCGGTTCCGTCCGGCCCGATCCGCGTCCAGCACCGCGGCGTACGTGTCGGGCGCGCTGGTTTCCAGCCAGCCGAGCAGGGTCGGCCCGAAGTTGAAGCTGATGCTCTCGTAGTTGTTGACCGTGCGGGCCGTGTTCCCGTCCGGGCCGAGGATCCGGGCGGCGGCGTTGGGCGCGTAACACTCGGCGGTGATGCGTTCGTTCCAGTTTGCGTGCGGCGCGGCCGATTCCTGGGGGTCGATTTCCCCGGTCCACGGGTTCGCGCGTTCGGGCTGGTAGAAATGACCGTGGATGCAGATGGAGCGCACAGTGTCAGGGGTTCTGCCCCAGGGCGTGCAGGCTGCGCATCAGGTGTTGGATTCCGGCTTGAGCAGCAGGATGCCGAAGGGCGGCAGGTTGAGGGACAGGGACTGGTCGAAGCCGTGCATCGCGACCGGGTCTGATTCGAGCACGCCGAGGTTTCCCTGCCCGTTGCCCCCGTACGAGTTGGCGTCGGAGTTGAGCAGTTCCTGCCAGCGGCCGGGCGCAGGCACGCCGATCCGATACCCGGTGCGCGGGACCGGGGTGAAGCCGGCGACCACGAGCAATGGTCGGGCCGGGTCGCGGCCCAGGCGCAGGAAGCTGAATACGCCGGCGCCGACGTCGCCGCAGTCAACCCAGCGGAACCCGTCCGGGTCGTGGTCCAGTTCGTGGAGCGCGGGTTCGGCCCGGTAGACGCGGTTCAGGTCGTGCACCCAGCGCAGGATGCCGGCGTGCATGTTGTCCTCAAGCAGGCGCCAGTCGAGCTGGCGGTCGTGGTTCCATTCCACGCGCTGGCCGAACTCCGAGCCCATGAACAGCAGTTTCTTGCCCGGCATGAAGTACTGCCAGCCGAACAGGAGCCGGAGTTGCGCGGCCTTGTGTACGTCGTCGCCGGGCAGCTTCTCGAACAGCGAACGCTTGCCGTGTACCACTTCGTCGTGGGACAAGGGGAGGACGTAGTTCTCGCCGAACGCGTAGGTGGTGCCGAATGTAAGCTGGTCGTGGTGGTGCTTGCGGTGGACCGGGTCGCGGGCGAGGTAGGAGAGCGTGTCGTGCATCCAGCCCAGGTTCCACTTGTACCCGAACCCGAGCCCGCCGTAATCGACCGGTCGCGATACCATCGGCCATGCGGTCGATTCCTCGGCGATGGTGCAGGTGCCGGGATGATGGTGGTATACCGCTCGGTTCAGGTCGCGCAGGAAGTCGACGGCTTCCAAGTTCTCTTTGCCGCCGTACCGGTTGGGCAGCCATTCGCCGTCCGCGCGCGAGTAGTCGAGGTAGAGCATCGACGCGACCGCGTCGACCCGCAACCCATCGGCGTGATACCGGTCGAGCCAAAACAGGGCGCTGGACCCGAGGAACGATCTGACTTCGTTGCGGCCGTAATTGAAGATACGGGTGTGCCAGTCCGGGTGGACGCTGCGGCGCGGGTCCTCGTGTTCATACAGGCAGGTGCCGTCGAACCGGGCCAGGCCGTGCGCGTCGTCCGGGAAATGGGCCGGGACCCAGTCGAGGATGACGCCGATGCCGGCCCGGTGCAGCCGGTCGACCAGTCGCATGAACTCCTGCGGTGTGCCGTGGCGCGCGGTCGGGGCGAAATAGCCGAGCACCTGGTAGCCCCACGAGGCGTAGAACGGGTGTTCCATGACCGGCATGAACTCCACGTGCGTGAACCCGGCGTCGGTGACGTATTCGACCAGCTCGTCGGCCATCTCGTTCCATGACAGGGACTCGCCCGGGGCGCGATGTCGCCAGGAACCGGCGTGCACTTCATACGCGGCGAGCGGTTTGTGGTATGCATCCGTCTCCAGCCGGTGTGCCATCCAGTCGTCGTCCTGCCAGGCGTGGTCAAGGCCGCACACAATCGACGCGGTCCCGGGCGGGCACTCGAACCGGAACGCGAACGGATCGATGTGATCCTGGGCCGCGCCGTGTTCGCGGGAAACGATGTGGTACTTGTAGAGCGTGCCGGGGCCGAGGCCGGGCACGAACCCTTCCCAGATGCCGGATTCGTCCCAGCGGCCGGCGAGCGGGAAGGAGTGCGGGTTCCAGCCGTTGAAGTCACCAATGACCGACACCGAGGCCGCGTTCGGCGCCCAGACCGCGAACAGCGTGCCGGGGGCCCGGTCGTGGACGAACGGGTGGGCCCCGAGCTTCTCGTACAGGCGGAAGTGCCGTCCCTGCCGGAACAGCCGCACGTCCTGCGCGGTCAGCAGGCTCGGGCCGTGGATGATTACGGGCCGGTTGCGTTCCAATTCGCCTGATGATAGCCGGGGTAGATTGCTGGTCAACGTGCGGACCGGGTGCGCTTGACTACATGAACCCTCGCTCTATAGTGCCTCCTGATGCCCGAGATAGAGCCGGCCGGGAACGTACCTTTCACCGAGTTCGCCCGGTACTACGACCGGTTCATGAACCGGTACGTGGACTACCGGAGCTGGGTCGACTACGTCGCGCGGATTTTCGGGAAGTTCAAGGTCGAGCCGAAGACGGTGCTGGACCTGGCGTGCGGCACCGGGATACCGACCGTGTTGATGGCGCGGCGCGGGTATGAAATGCTCGGCGTGGACCGGGCACCCGCGATGCTGGATGTGTTGCGGTCGAAGGCGGCGGACCTGCCGATAGAAACGCTTGAGGCGGACATGACCGACTTCACGCTGCCCGAACCGGTGGACGCGGCTATCAGCCTGTATGACTCCGTCAACTACCTGCTGCATGAAGAGCAGTTGCTTGCCTGCTTCGAGTGCGTGCGGCGGGCGCTGCGGCCGGGCGGGCTGTTCGTGTTCGACGTCAACACCATCTACTCGCTGGCGGTGTTCTGGGGCGAGCGGCTGACCCCGCGCGACGCGGGCGGAATCCGGTCAATCTGGGAGAACAGCTACGACCCGGCGACGAACACTTCGACCCTGAACCTGACGTTCTGGGAGCCGGCGGAGGCAGGGTCCAACCCGGTGCGGTACCACGAGACCCACCACGAGCGGGCCTACTCGCGGCACGAACTCAAACGCAACCTGAAAGCGGCCGGGTTCGGGCGGGTGCACTTCTACACGCACGGCGGGTTCCTGCCGGTCGGGCCGCTGACCGTGCGGATGATGGTCGTCGCCCGCTGAA
>CBDUZK010000036.1:0-15926 GCA_965371675.1 uncultured bacterium
CCGGGCTGGGACAGGTCGGGCTGGCGCGCGCGGTCGAGCGGGCGTTCCCGGACCTGGACGGCAGGCTGGTTGCCGCGCTTGAGCTGGCCGAATACCGGAGCGGGAGCCGTGAGGGGTATTCGGAAGAACTGCTCGCGGCCGCGGTCAGCGAAGTCGACCGGTTGATTGCGCACCTGTCCCTGGGTCGCCTGGTTCGCCGGCGTCGACTGCTTGCCGGTCTGCTGGTTCTGGTGGTCGGCGTCGGGCTGCTTGTCGGGTATCGGCAACTGGCACCGGCCCGGTGGGAAATCGGCATCGTCAATGCGTTCGCGCCCGGCCGGGTCAAGGTCAAGTTCCAGGTGATGCCGGGTGATACGACGGTGCTGCCCGGGGTTGAAGTGAGTCTGCGCTGTCGGGTTGAGCCGGGGGGTGTGTTTTCGGAAGTGGTGATGGAACAGGTTTCCGGGCCGGTCGAGGCGCACCGCATCGCGCTCGAAGACGGGGTGGCGGCAGTGTCGGTTGCCGCGGGCGACGGGTTCGAGTACCGGTTCCGGGTCCTGGGTCGCAGTTCGGAGACCCACCGGGTCCGCGTGCTTGAGCCGCTCACCATTGAGCAGATGTCGTTCACCTATTCCTACCCGGATTACAGCGGCCTGGCTGAGTACCGGTCGGCGGGCACCGACATCGTGGCCCTGCGCGGGACCCGGATTGAAGTGTCGGGCCGGGTTTCCGGCGTGATGCTGGAAGGCCGGATTGCGTTCGGCGGGGATACGGTCGAACTCGGGGTCGATTCCGAACAGGATTTCACCGGCCGGTTCACGGTGGCCGGGGACGACCGTGGGGTGATTGAACTGCGGGCGGCCGCGGGCGGCGGGCATCAGCGGTGCGGCGCGGTGACAATCCGGGTCCGGCCGGACGAAGTGCCGATGGTGAGGCTGTTTCGCCCGGGCCGGGACGTTGACCTGCCGATGAGCATGCAGGTCCTGCTCGGGATTCACAGCCTGGACGATTTCGGGCTGGGTGCGCTCTACCTTGAGTATGGTTCGGACAGCCTGACGAACCGGGTCCGGATCAAGGGCCTGGCCGGGCGGCGCGAGGATACGACTCATTACACTTGGGACCTGTCCGACGTCGGTTTGCTGCCGGGCGACGAACTCAGATACCGGGTCCGGGTAACCGATAACGATGACGTGTCCGGGCCGAAGTCGGGCCGGTCCGAGACGTTCAAGGTGCGGTTCCCGACCATGAGCGAAATCTACAACGCGTCGGTGCGCCGGACCGAGCGGACCACCGAGGAACTGGCGCCACTCCGCGATACACAGGAGCAGTTGAGCGAGGAACTGGCCCGGATCAGCGAGCAGGTGCGGAGCGAGGGGCAATTGAGTTGGGAGGAGCGGCAGGCCCTGGAAGAAGTGCTGGCCGAGCAGGAAGGGCTGGCGCAGGACATCGCGGAATTGCGCGAGGACGTCCGCCAGTTGATGGACGAAATGATGCAGGGGGCTACGCTGGACCGGGAGACGATGGCGCGGATGGGCCAGTTGCAGGAGATGCTTTCCGAACTGCTGCCGCGTGAACTCCAGGAGTCGCTCGCCCGGCTGCAGCAGAGCCTGCAGGAGTCGATGCCCGAGGTGAACCAGGCGTTGGAGCAGTTCGAGCTGGACCAAGAGCAGTTGCGCGAGAATATCGACCGGGCCCTGGAGTTCCTGCAGCGGGTGATGGAGGAGCAGCGGCTCGAGGCCCTGGCCCGGGCCGCCGAGGAGCTGGCGCGGACCGAGGAGGAGTTGTCCGAACAACTCGGAGATGCGCCGGATGAGGAACTGGCGCGGATGCAGGACGAAGTCAAGTCCGGCCTGGACAGCCTGCTGGCCGAGATGCAGGACCTGGCCGAGACGATGTCGGATTCCGGGATCGGGGATTCGCTCGATGCGCTCGCAGAACAGGCGGAGGCCGACAGTCTGTCCGATCTTGCGTCCCAGGTCAGCGAGGCGTTGCGCAAGGGTCAGCAGTCGGAGGCCGGTCAGAAGTCCGGCAAGATGGCGGGGAAGCTCAAGCAGTTGAGCGAGTCGCTTGACGCGCTCAGTTCCAAGATGAAGAAGAAGCGTTCCGATGAGGTCGCGGGCCAGTTGCTGGCAATCGCCGGGGAGTTGTTGATGGTGTCGCGCGAACAGGAGCGGCTCGAACTGGAGGTTGTCTCCGACCCTCACGTTGACGAGCGGGTACCGTTCCAGATGGGCCTGCACGAGGCGACCGGCGTCGTGGCGGAGAGCCTGTCTGCATTGGCAGGACGGACGATGGCGGTCTCGAGCCGGATGGCGCGCGAGCTGGCGCGGGCGATGGGCGAGATGCAGGTTGCGGCCCAGCAGATGGTCGGGAGCCGGGGCGGACCGGCGCGGCACCGGATGGCCGTGGCGCGGGGCGGACTTGACCGCGTGGCTGCGTGGCTGCTGGCCGCGCTGGAACAGGCGCAGCAGGGTGGAGGCATGTCCGGGGACATGGAGAGCCTGATGGAGGCGTTGTCCAAGATGACCGGTGACCAGATGGCAATCAACTCCGGGACGAGCGGAATCCCGCTGCCGATACCGGGCGGGATGAACGCGGCGCAGATGCAGGCGCTCAGCCGGCTGATGTCCCAGCAGGCCGCGCTCCGCGAGCGACTCGAACAACTGCTGGACGAACTCGGCGGGCAGCGGCCGGGTCTGACCGGCAGCCTCGAGCAGTTGCTCGATGAGATGAAGCAGGTCGAGCAGGACCTCGCCGCGCGTGACATCGACCGGGACCTGATTGAGCGGCAGGAGAGCATCCTGTCGCACCTGCTCGACGCGCAGCGGAGCGTGCGGCAGAAGGGGTTCAAGGAGCAGCGGGAAAGCGAAGCCGCGAAGAGCTTCGACCGCGAGCCGATTCCCGGTTTGCCCGAGGACCTGGGTGAGCGCAACCGGGTGCTGCGGGAGGAGTTGATGCGCGCGCTCAAGGAAGGCCGGCTGGGGAAATACGAACGCGCAATCCGGGAGTACTTCGAGATGCTGCTGAACCAGCCATGAGGTGCGCCCTTTCCCTGCTGCTGCTGGGCGCGACGCTGGGCTACGCGCAGTCGGTCGGTACGGCGCGGATGCTCGAACAGGCAGGGCAGACCGAGCGGGCCTGGGCCGAATACGGACGCGTGCTGGAGCGCGAGCCGCGCGACCTGGCCGCATACCGGGGCTACCGGTTGTTGTCCGGCCGGCTCGACGCGTACGATTCCCTGCTGGTGACAAGCGAGCGGCTCGTTGCCCTGGACGCGAACCAGGTCGAGTACGCGCAGGGACGGATTGAAGCGCTGATCGGGCTCGGGCGCAAGGCCGAGGCGATGGATGCCTGTCGCACGACGGCACGACGGTGGCCGACCCAGACCATGTATCTGGTGGACCTGCTCGACCGGGCGAACGAACTCAAGGCCGCGACCGAGTACTTGGTCCGGCTGCGGTCCCGGTACGGCGATGCGCTGCTGCACGGGGCCCGACTGGTCGACCTGTACGAACGGCAGCGGCGGTATCGGGAGGCGGTCAGGGAGATTGCCGCAATCGTCCGGCACCAGCCGGACGTCCTGTCCGGGTTCCTTGATAAGCTCCGGGAGTACGCGGTACGGACCGACTACCGTGGGTTGCTGGCGGAACTGCGTACGCTCGACGACGGCTGGACTCGGGCCCGGGCCGAGGCGGAAGTGCTGATTGGCGCGGGCCGCGAAGCGGACGCCCTGGGCGTGGCCCGGAAGGGCATGAAGCGGGACGAGTTGTACGGGCTGGCGCATGAGGCGGAGGCGGTCGGCGCGCTGCAACTGGCGCTCGCGGTCTACCGGGACCAGGGGTTGCATGCGGACCAGGCCCGGGTGCTGCGCAGGCAGGGCAAGCTGGCGGATGCGCTGCAGGCGCTGCGGCAGGATGGCAGTGCCGCGGCCCGGTTTGAACTCGGACAGGTCCAGCGGCTTGAACAGCATGACTACCGGGCCGCGGTCGGCAGCTACGAAGCGACACTGGACCGGGAGCCGGGAAACCGGGACGCGGTGTACGGCCTGGCTCGGGCGTTGCTTGCCCTGGGTCGAACCAGACCGGCCCGGCTGGCGCTGAACCAACTGGATAGCCCGGCCGACAGCGTGTTGCTGCTGCTGGCACGACTGCATTTCTACGAAGGGGAGATGGATTCGGCCCGACGCTACATCGCGCTGCTGACCCGGGGGCATTCGGGCAGCACGTTGCTCAACGACGGTCTCGCCTTGGCGCTCCTGACCCGGGCCGGAACCGGGGCAAGTGAACTCGCGCAGGCGATGCTCGCCGCTGAGACCGGTGATACGGCGCAGGCCCTGGCTGGAGCCCGGAAGTTGAAAGCCGGTTCCGGGAACGTGGCCGAAGAGGCGTATTTCCTTGAGGTCCGGGTGCTGCGGGAACAGGCGCAACCGAAGCGGGCGCTCGCAGTCCTCGACAGTCTCGTCGCCCGGTTCCCTGACAGCCCGAATCACCCGCGAGCCTTGTACGTCAAGGCCGGCGTGCTACTGGATGACATTCGGGACGAGAACCTGTGGCGCCGGGTGCTGGAAGAACTGGTCGTCGGGCATCCGGGTTCATCCTATGCTGTCGTCGCCCGTGCCATGCTGGAGGAGGCGAGCCGGCCGAGCGGCCCGGGTGAGATTCGATAGGCAGTGTTGAGACAGAACAGAGGAGGAGTCTTGAGAAGGCTGATGATGCCGGTGGGGATTCTGCTGCTGGTCGGACTTGCCGCGGCCCAGTACACGCGCGAATGGCAGAGCGGGAACCTCGGGCCGTACGCCTGGGGCGCGAGCTACGGGTATGACATTGACGGCGACGGGTTCGGGAACCTGTGGACCAGGTCGAGCAGCGGTCAGTTGACTATCTACAACTCGAGTCTGAGTGCGTACTGGACCATCAGTTTCCCGGGCTACGACTACCCCTACCTTGCGACTCCGCGCGACATTGACGGTGACGGGCTGATTGTACCGGTGAACCTGGACGGGGACCCGGCGGGAGAACTGGTCGCGAGTGCGTACAAGCTCGATGGCAGTACCTACTCAGGCGAAATCCGGGTGTACGATGCCGTGACCCGGCAATTGGAATGGGAAAGCCCGGAGCTGTCCGGGTTCTCCGGCACCGTATCCCTTGACGACGTTGACGGTGACAACAAGCACGAGATGATCATCACCCGGACCAACTACACCGGTGGTTGGGGCTACGTCGAGGTGTACGGATACACGGGCGCGGGCCTGGCAGGGGAGTCCGGGTACGTGCTGGAATCAAGCCGGGTTGTGGCTGAGCCGAGTATCTGCCGGGATGCGACCGTTATCTGGTTCCAGCTCGGCGCACCCGAACGCATCCGGCTGTCCGTGTTCGACCCGGCCGGGAGACGGGTGAGAAAACTGCTGGAAGCCGACCTGCCGGTTGGCGAGTACCGGGTGAACTGGGACGGCGCGGATGACGTCGGTGATGAAGTTCCGGCCGGGGTATACGTGTACCGGCTGGACCGGGGCAACATGGCGCCGAAGCCGGCCGGCTGGTTCTGAGCAGGTAGGCCGATTGTTGACTTGGCGGGCGATTCGGCTAGATTAGAGCGCTCGTTGCTTGACAATCTGGAGTTCCGCTGGAGGGCTAGTCTAATTGGCTAAGGCAGCGGACTTGAAATCCGCCGGCTCAGAGATGGGCCTTGGGGGTTCGAGTCCCCCGCCCTCCGTATGAACGGAGTGCGGCGTGCAGCCGGGACGGCTGCACGCGTGGCCGGCAGAGCCGGCCACTGGTCCTCGCCGTAGGAACGGTGCGCGCCCCCGCCCTCTGCAGGAGTGGAGTGCGGCGTGCGAACCAGAGGTCCGCACGGACGGGCGCGGATGTCCGTCGGTCCTCGCCGTGGGAACGGTGCGCGACCCCCGCCCTCTGTTTCCGCAGAATAGGGCCTATAAGACCTATGCCGGAGAGGTGGCCGAGTGGTCGAAGGCGACCGCTTGCTAAGCGGTTATACGGGTAATACCGTATCGCGGGTTCGAATCCCGCCCTCTCCGTTGAAGAAGCTCTATGCCTACGCATTACGCCTGACGCGTCTGGCGCGGGGCGTTTCGCATCCAACGTGCGTATTGAAGAACTACCATGACGGATACTGACAAGAAGAACAGCGAAGTGCGGGTGCGGATTGCGCCGTCGCCGACCGGTGCCATGCATCTCGGGTTGGCGCGGACCGCTTTGTACAACTGGCTGTTCGCCCGGCACCACGGGGGCAGGTTCATCCTCCGGATTGACGATACGGACCAGGAACGGAATCTCGACGACGTGCTTGAGCCGATTCTGCACGGGCTGCGCTGGCTCGGGATTGACTGGGATGAGGGACCGGAAGTCGGTGGGCCGCACGCGCCCTACTTCCAGTCTAGGCGGGTTGACCGGCACCGGGCGGTGGTGGATGAACTGCTGGAGCGCGGGTGCGCCTACCGGGATTACGCCTCACCCGAGGAGTTGAAGGCGGAGCGGGAAGCGGCCCTGGCCGCGAAGGGTTCGCTGCGCAACAGCCGGCGCTGGATGGCCGAGTCCGCGGAAGACCGGGCACGATTCGAACGCGAGGGACGTAAGCCAATCGTGCGATTGAAGATGCCGGACACGGGCACGCTGGTCGTCGACGACATGGTGCGAGGAAAGGTCGAGTTCGGCTGGGCGTTGGAGCAGGACCACGCGATCCAGCGGGCGGACGGGTCGTGTCTGTACCACCTGACCAGCGCGGTGGACGACCATGATTTCGGCATCACCCACGTGGTCAGGGGGGAGGAGCACCTGTCGAATACGCCCCGTCAGATATTCATCTCCCGGTCGCTCGGCTGGGACCTGCCGCGCTACGCGCACCTGCCGTTTGTTGCCGAGCCGGGCAGCAGGAACAAGCTGAGCAAGCGTAAGCTGAAGCAGTACCTGAAGGACCGGGATTTCGCCGAGTTGGTGGAGCACGGGCGCAGGATTGCCGGTCGGCTGGGCGTTGATGCCGATAGTGACGCGTTCAACCCGGTCACGGTGGACTTCTATGAGAAGGTCGGGTTCCTGCCCGAAGCGCTGGTCAATTACCTGGTGCTGCTGGGCTGGGCCCTGGACGACAAGACCGAGCACTTCACGCGGGACGAACTGGTGCGGGTGTTCTCGCTCGACCGAGTGAACCGGGCCCCGGCCAGTTTCGACCCTCACAAGCTGATGGCATTCCAGGTGCGGCACATGCTGGCTCGGTCGGTGGAGCAGAGGGTGGCGATGCTCGTGCCTTGCCTGCAGCAGGCCGGTTTGGTTTCAGACCCGCCCGAGCCCGGGCTAGCAGAGAAGGTCGCGCGGATTGTTGAGGCGGCCGGGGACCGAATCAAGGTGGCGGGTGACATCCTGGATTACGTCGACTTCTTCGTACCGGACAGCGAGCTTGCCTGTGATGAGAAGGCGTTCGCGAAGCGGGTGCGCAATCCCGGGGCTGCGGACCTGCTCGGCAGGTTCCGGGAGCGGCTGGCTGCGATTGACCGGTTCGACGCCCCGGCGCTTGAGGAGTCGATGCGCGGTTTCATCGAGTCGGAAGACATCAAGATCGGGCAGGTCATCCACGCGCTCAGGGTCGCGGTGACCGGGAAGGGCGTAGGTTTCGGGATGTTCGACACACTGGCAATCCTGGGCCGGGAGAGCTGCCTGGCACGGATTGACCGAGCACTCAGCAAGGCGAACGGGGAATGACGAATATCGATTGGAGACCGTAGTGAGGAGAGAAGCGTGAAGGAAAACAACGCGGCCGGGACCAGGGATGTTCGTTCAAGGAACTTCATCCAGGAAGCGGTTGATGAGGACCTGAAGACCGGCCGGTTCGACCGCGTCCATACCCGGTTCCCGCCCGAGCCGAACGGGTACCTGCACATCGGGCACGCGAAGGCGTTTTCCATCGACTTTGGGATTGCCGATGAGTACGAGGGCAAGTACAACCTGCGATTCGACGACACCAACCCGGTTCGGGAGGAAGAAGAGTACGCCGAGTCGATCAAGGAAGACATCCACTGGCTGGGCTTTGACTGGGAAGACCGGTTGTACCATGCCTCGGATTACTTCGAGCAGTTGTTCGGCTTCGCGGTGCAACTGATTGAGACGGGCAAGGCGTACGTGTGTGACTTGAGTGCGGACGAAGTCCGTGAGCACCGCGGCACCCTGACCGAGCCGGGCAGGAACAGTCCGCACCGGGATCGGTCGGTCGAAGAGAACCTGGATCTGTTCCGGCGGATGCGGGCCGGCGAGTTCGCGGACGGGTCGCGGATCCTGCGGGCGAAAATCGACATGGCGTCGCCGAACCTGAACATGCGGGACCCGGTCATGTACAGGATTCTGCACGCCAGTCATCATCGGACCGGCGACAAGTGGTGCATCTACCCGACCTATGATTTCACCCATGGCCAGTCCGACTCAATCGAGGGGATAACCCACTCGCTGTGCTCGATTGAGTTCGAGGACCACCGGCCTTTGTACGAATGGTACATCCGGGAGCTGGGTATCTTCCCGTCGCGCCAGATTGAGTTTGCCCGGTTCAACATCACCTATACGATGTTGTCGAAGCGGCGGCTGAGAGAGTTGGTCGAGGAGAAACTCGTCAACGGTTGGGACGATCCCCGGATGCCGACCCTGTCCGGGCTTCGGCGCAGGGGATACACGCCGGAAGCAATCCGCGATTTTCTCACCCGGACCGGGGTCAGCAAGGCGGCAAGCACCGCGGACATCAGCCTGCTTGAATACTGCCTGCGGGAGGACCTGAACCGGCGGGCTTTGCGGGTGATGGCGGTGCTGCGGCCGCTCAAGGTGGTAATCGACAACTACCCGGAAGACAGAGTCGAGGAACTGGACGCGGTGAACAACCCCGAGGACCCGTCAGCGGGGACCCGTAAGATACCCTTCGCGCGCGTGCTGTACATCGAGCAGGACGATTTCCATGAGGACCCGCCGAGGAAGTTCTTCCGGCTCGCGCCGGGACGCGAGGTGCGACTGAAGCACGCCTATTTCATCACGTGCGAGCGGGTCGTGAAGGACGAGCGCGGCGCGGTGGTCGAGCTGCATTGCACGTACGACCCGGCGACGCGGGGCGGCGACGCGCCGGACGGGCGCAAAGTGAAGGGAACCCTGCACTGGGTGTCGGCGGCCCGGGCCCTGGAGGCGGAGGTCCGGCTGTACGACCACCTGTTCGTGAAAGAGAACCCCGGTGACGTGCCGGAGGGTGTGGACTGGAAGACGAACCTGAACCCGGAGTCACTTGCGACACTGACCCGGTGCTACGTCGAGCCCGGCCTTGAGGGCGCGGCGCCGGGGAGCACGTACCAGTTCCTGCGCCGGGGTTACTTCTGCGTGGACCCGGACTCGACCGCGGAGCGGCTCGTGTTCAACCGGACGGTCGCGCTGCGGGATACGTGGGCGAAGATCGAGAAGGCTCGAAAGACCGGGCAATAGGATGACATTGATGCGATGTCGGTTCGGTGTCGACACCAGGGAGGTGAGATGGACCTGTTCGAGAAGCTGAAGTCCGCGCAGGCTGTGATGATGCTCGGGGGGCTGACCGTCCGGATGGGCGAGCCGGACGGCGACACTCGGAGTTTCGCGGTCAAGTGGGTCCAGCCGGATCGGCCGGTCCGGTCGTCAGACCAGGTCCTGCTCACCATGCACTATTACTCGCACGTGCTGTCGAGATACCCGCGCGACGGCGCTCTCGACCGATACGGAATGGAACTGCGGGAGATGATGGCGTACATCATCGAGGAAGGAATCTGGCCCGGCTCGAACCTGCTGCAGGATGCCCACGTCGGAGACCGGGTGCGCGTGGTCCCGGAAGACGAAATCGACGGCGGACAACCGGTACACGCGGTTCTGCTCCGGACTCTGACCGCGGATGACCTGGACCTTGCGCTGGAATTCCCGGATGAAATGACTCCGACCGACCTCAACCTGTCGGTCGTTGCGGTGTACCAGGCGATGGTGGATTCGCTCGACGAGCCGAGTATCGAGTTGCTGGACAAGTCCCTGCGTTACTTCCGCACCTTCGTCTGCGAGGGAGCAGACTACGCCAGCCCGGCCGCGGCCCGCAGTCTCGCCAACAAGGCATTCCGGGAAGCGGGCGGCGAAGCAGTGTAAGGATTCGTCCGAAGAAGAACGGTGCGGGCCCGTGGGCCCGCACCGTTGCCGTTATGCCCAGGTTTAGCCGGTGGCCTCGGCCTTCGCGGCTTCCTTCCGGAGCCGCCGTTTCTCCGCACCCGCCTCAAACGACATGTAGAGCACCGGGATGAGCACCAGGGTGAGGAAGGTCGAGACGACCATGCCGCCGATTATGGCGCGGCCGAGCGGGGACCAGAACTCCGAGCCTTCACCGATCTGGAGTGCGAGCGGCAGGAGCCCGAAGATGGTGGTGAACGCGGTCATCAGGATGGGTCGGAGT
Organism: uncultured bacterium; assembly: GCA_965371675.1. Lineage (GTDB taxonomy): Bacteria > Hydrothermota > Tepidihabitantia > Tepidihabitantales > Tepidihabitantaceae > DSBX01. Next base: position 10,417 of record CBDUZK010000036.1, read on the forward strand.
CGGACCCGGCCGCCCTGCCGGACCGCCTGTTCGAGCGGCAGCTTCTGCTTGCGTCGGAGCTGGTTGATGTGGTCGATGAGTACGATGCCGTTGTTCACCACGATGCCGATCAGCACCAGTACCCCGATGCCGGAAACAACCGACAGGGTCGTGCCGGTGATGAGCAGGGCCCAGAGCACGCCGATGACCGCGAACGGCATGGTGAACATGATGATGAACGGGTCGCGGAACGACTCGAACTGCGACGCCATGACCATGAACACCAGCAGCACCGCAATCAGGACCGCGAACCCGAGGTCGCGGAACGATTCCGTCATGTCCTCGTACGAGCCGGACAGCTTCACCTCGAACCCGGGCGGGACCGGGATCGGCGCGATTGCCCGGCCGATACGCTGGGCCATCTGCCCGGGCGCCTGGCCGACGACGTTGGCCGTGATTGAGACAATCCGTTCGGTGTTCTTGTGCTCGATCTCCAACGGGCCGGTGCCGGACTGCGGGGTGACGACGTTGCGGAGCAGGACCGGGCCGACCGGGCCGTTGATTGACATGTTGAGGATGTCACTGATCCGGCCGCGCTGGTTCTTCTTGAGCCGAACCAGGATGTCGTACTCGTCGCCTTCGTCCCGGAACCGTGTGGGCGCGCTGCCTTCGATCATGGTGCGGAGCGCGGAACCGACCTGGTACGGTGTCAGCCCGTAGAGCGCGGCCCTTTCCCGGTCGATGACAAGCTGGACTTCCGGGCCGCCGGCTTTGCGGCTGGCTTCGACGTCCACCAGCCCGGGGATGGTGTCGATTGCGGACACGATGAGACTGACGAGCGAATCCGCGGACTCAAGGTCATGGCCGAGGATGTCGACCTGGAGCGGTGCGCCGCCGCCCATCATCCCGCCCATTCCGCCCGAGTGGCCGGCGCGGACCACCAGGCCCGGGATTTCGGATGCCCGGCGCCGGATGTCGGCGTCAATCTCGTCGGTCGAGTGCTTACGTTCGCGGCGGTCCTTGAGCACGAGGTCGATTTCGGCGTTGTTGGCCCCGGCTTCACCGAAGATGGCGGCGAACATGTTGGCGGCACCGCCGGTCTGGACCGCGAGCATCTCCAGGTCGTCGCCCCAGGTTTCGATGATGTACTCTTCGAGTTCGGCGACCGCTTCGTCGGTTTTCTCGATGCTGGTTCCGACCGGCATCTCGGCGTAGATCTCGTGAAAGTTCTCGAACTGCTCGGGCATGAACTCGGTGCCGATGAAAGGGACGGTCCCGAAGCTCGCGAGCAGGAGGACGACCGAGAGGATGATGACCAGCTTCCGATGATTCACCGCCCAGCCGAGGAGGCGCTCGTACCGGGTTTCAACCTTTTCGTAGCTTCGTTCGGACCACGCCCGGAAGCCCTTCGATTGCGTGCCCGGTGGCGGCAGCTTCAGGAACCGGCTGGCCAGCATCGGGATCAGGGTCAGGGCGACGCCGAGTGACGCGATCAGGGCGAAGATCACAGCCAGGGAGAGTTCCTTGAAGAACACCTGGATGATGCCCTGGAGCAGGAGCAGGGGCAGGAACACCGCGATGGTGGTCAGGGTGGAGGCGGTGATGGCCATTGCCACGCTGGCGGTGCCCTCGCTCGCCGCCTTGACCGGATCCTCGCCCCATTCGCGGCGGCGGAAGATGCTCTCGAACACGACCACGCCGTTGTCCACCACCATTCCGACCGCAATTGCCAGCCCGGCCATTGACAGGATGTTGATGCTGAACCCGAACAGGTACATGAAGAGCAGGGCGAAAAAGATTGAGATCGGGATTGCGAATGCCACGAACATTGTGGCCCGGAACCGACGCAGGAACACGAACAGCACCATCGAGGCGAGGATGCCGCCGAGGATAAGGTTGGTGGCGACGCTGCTGACCGAGCCCTTGATCGATTCCGAGGAATCCCAGAGGATTTGCAGGTCTGCGCCCGGAGGCAGGGTCTTCTTTATGTCATCGATTTCGGTGAGCAGGGCGTTGGCCACGGTCACGGTGTTGGCGTCGGGCCGGCGCTGAACCGAGCAGAAGATGGCGCTGCGGCCATCGACTCGCAGGACCGCTTCGACTTCCTCCGGAGCCCAGGATACATCGGCCACGTCCCGGACCAGGACCGGTCTGCCGGTTCTGGTGGCGCCGATTGCGGTGGCGCCGATTGCCTCGATGTCCTCGTACTGCCCGACGAGCCTGACGAGGTAACGTTGCTCCTTGGTCGACACCGAGCCGATCGGGTAGTTGACGTTCTGTCCTTTGAGCACCATCGTAAACTGGTCGAGCGTGATGCCGGACGCGGCGAGCCGGGGCAGGTCCACTACCACCTGGGCCTGGCGTTTGGTGCCACCCATGATGTTGACCGCGGCCACGCCGGTGACCCGCTGGAGCCGGTCACCGACTTCCTCGACGATGTCGGTCAGCTCGGTTTCGGCCAGGTCCCCGGACAGAGTGAGCTGCAGCACCGGCATCATCGACGGGTCGAACTTGAAGATGAACGGCTTCTGGACGTCGTCGGGCAGGAACGGCTGGACCATGTCGAGCCGGTCCCGGACGTCCGAGGACGCAGCGTCCAGGTTGCCGCCCCATTCGAACTGGAGGATGATGACCGATATACCTTCGACCGAGCGCGAGGTGATGTCCTGCAGGTTCTGGACCGTGCCGATCCGCTCTTCCATCGGGTCGGTCACTTCGGACTCGACCTCGAGCGGGCCGGCGCCCGGGTACATGGTGACGACGACCATGGTCGGCAGCACCACGTCCGGGTAGAAGTTGACCTTCATCCGGCTGATGCCGATGAAGCCGAACACGACCAGGCCGACCACGACCATGAACGTGGTCACCGGCCGGCGGATTGCGCTGTCGGTGAGTTTCATTACCTGCCTGCCTCGATGGTGCGGACCTGCTCGCCGTCCTTGACCCGTTCCTTGCCGGTGGTGGCGACGCTCTCGCCCGCGGCCAGGCCGGAGACCACTTCGACCAGTTCATTGCCCGTGAGCCCGGTTTCGATCTCACGGAACCGGGCGGTGGCGTTGTCCACCACCACGATTTTCTCGAACCCGTTGGTGAAGAGCGCGGTTGTGGGCACCGCGACTACGTCAGCGTGCCGTTCGAGCAGGAGCTCGACACTGCAGGCCATGCCGGGAATCAGTTCCCTGGTCTTGTTCTCGACCGTGATTTCCACGGTCGCGGTCCGGTTCATCGGGTCGAGCACCGGGGTCACTCTCGTTACCCTGCCGGTGAACACGGTGTCCGGCAGCGCGGACACGGTCACCGTGGCTTCCGCTCCCCTGGTCACGAACCGCAGGTCATGGTCGCTGATTGATACCTTGACCCGGACTTTCCTTGAGTAGTTTGCGACCGAGGCGACCGGCATGGCCGGGGTGATGGTCTGGCCGACCTCGACGTACACCTTGCCGACGATCCCGGAAATCGGCGCTCGCACCGGGCCGGGCTTGTAGTCCATGCCCGGGATGTCGTTGACCACCCAGGCAATCGGGTCGTCCTCGTTGACCCACGCCCCTTCGTTCCGGGCAATCCGTGTCACCTTGCCCATGATCCGGGACGTGGCCATCGCCTGTTTCTCGCCCTGGACCGTGCCGAGCAGCTTCGCGGTCCGGGTGACGGTCGTCAACTCCGCGGTCACGACCGCGACGGTCTGGGTGTGCTGCTTCTTCTCGCCACGCGGGCCGCCGCAGCCGGTCAGGATGGCGACTGCCAGGATGAATGCCGAACTGCGAATGATGAATGACGAATAGCGGGTTGCAGGTTTGCGCATGCTATTTCTCCTCGGAAGTTCCCATCGCCTGGCGCAGCTTTGCCCGGGCGATTTTGTGATTGGCCAGTGAACTGAGATGCGATACCCGGCTCCGGGTCAGGGCGAGCTGGGTGTCCATGTATTCAAGATTGGTGACAAGGCCGTTCTCATACCCGATTTCGGCCATGGCGAGGGCCGCCTCGGCCAGCTCGACGTTCTCGGCCTGGTACTCGATGTTCTCCTGCTCTTGGTTCAGAGTGGTGTGCAGGGCCTTGACTTCGAGCCGGATGCCGTCTTCGGCCATGGCCAGTCCGATTCGGGCCTGGCGCTTCCTCGACTTCGCCTGGCTGAGCTTGTTCAGGTTGGTCAGCCCGGTGAAGATGGGCATCTGGGCGCCGACGGTCAGGTTCCAGTCCGTGCCCCAGCCGGGTGAGAACCCGACCGGGTTCTTGTAGTCGTAGTTGAACTGAGCGAACAGGGCGGGCAGGTTCGCGGTGCGGGCGATGCGGATGCCGAGGTCGGCCATCCGGACCGCGTCGCGAATCTGCTCAAGCTCGGGTCGTTGGTCCAGGGCGGATTCCGTCGCCACACCAAGGTCGATGTCCCATGCCTCAAATTCAAGGTCACCGGACAGCTCAATCGGGGTGTCCGGTTCCAGGCCGAGCGTGGTGCGGAGGGCGGCCAGGGCGAGGTCCGCGCCGCTCTCGACCCGGGACAACTGCGACCTCAGGTTGGTCAGGCCGACGTTCGCCCGCATCACGTCCAGCTTCGTCACCATGCCGTTGTCGTACAGGGCCTGGACCTGGTTGATGTGACGTCCAAGCTGGTCGTACGACTCCCGCATCAGGCCGGCCATCTTCCGGGCCAGCAGCGCACCGTGGAACCCCTCGATTGCCATGGTCTCAACCCGGGACTTCGCCAGGCGCAGCCCCTCCTTTTCCATGTCGAGCGAGAGGCCGGCGATGCGATAGGCGTTCAGCAGCTTGCCCCAGGTGAAAATCGTTTGCTGGGCGGTGCCGCGCAACACGAAGTTGTTCGCGCTGCCCAGCGACATCTTCATCGTGTCGGCCCCGACGGTCATCGGTATCGAGTCGGTGTGCCCGATCAGGTTGCCTTCCGGGTCGTACACCGGCAGGGGCATCATCTGTACAATCGGGACCGTCATTGCGAACTCGTTCACGGTACCCATCCGGAAGTACGTGGCGCCGGCGGACAACTGCGGCAGGAACGAACCGAACGCGGCTCCCTTGCCCGCGGCCGCCTCCTGCACCTTTGCCAGGGCCTGGTGGACGGCGTGGTTGTTCTCAAGCGCCAGCTCCACCGCCCGGTCCGCATCAAGCCTGATGGTGTCGGTCTGCGCCGAGGCCACGGTCACCGCCGCGAGCAGGCCACAGAGCAGGCCGGTTGTCAGTTTCCTCATTATCACATCCTACGATTCGTGTGCCTGTGGCTTCACCGGTACGGGCTCGCTGTCGGCCCGGGCCAGGATGCCGTTGAACAGAATGTCGAGTGCGGCCCGGCCCGGCTGCTCCACCGGCAGCTTCTGCTGGACCGCGATGACGCTGGTGCGGAACGCGTGGGCGAAGGTCATGGCCCCCATGATCGGGTCGACGTCGCGGAAATCACCGGACGCGATGCCCTGGCGCACGATGGCGCTGATTGCCTCAATCATCTCACGCATCCTGGGCATGAGCGTGCGCTTCAGCCGGTCCAGGGCCTGGCTTTCGATGTGGGCATGCGCGCCCTCGAA